>JALEGO010000558.1 GCA_022763165.1 Flavobacteriales bacterium | reverse complement strand
GTGGGCAGATGTTAGCCTCACACCCAATGAAAGTACTATGAACGTAGAGGTTCATGTTGGTTGGATGAGTAAAGAAACAACTTGGAATCGTGTAGAGTGATTTCGGAGCTATTCGGGCTATCCACTATATCTCCGATAAAGAAAAATGAATTTAGTCTTAAATTCAGATGCTGCTTTACAGCATCATTTTTCTAAATCGGAGGATGTCGTTCCTATCCCGGCTATGGCCTGCGTTCGCAATGACTCAATCAATCTTCATAAACACAAATCATTCCTATGTCTTTATTCAACTCAAGGTCCTTTTTAACTTCTTCTAATTTCATATTTATCGTAGTGAAGGGCACTTTACCTAGAGGAAGCCTCAATGAAGAAGATGCCGAGTTAACATGTTGAAATATGGTTGTGGCAGCCTTTCCAGGATGACCTTCCTGTTTTCCATCAACAGATTTCAATTTTAATCGAAAGGCTCCCGCTGTATCTTGATAGTCATCAATAACCTGTTTGGCTTCAGGTAAACTGGTATTTGCGAAATTCGTTCTAAAAGGACCCGGTTGAATAATACTTACACGGATTCCTAAAGGATTAACTTCCTGAGCCAAGGCCTCGCTCATGCCCTCTAACGCAAATTTGCTGGCGTTATAGACACCAAAACCTGCAAATGCCTTAATCCCAGCATGCGAAGATATTTGAACAATATGCCCTTTTCTTTCAGCTCTCATCTGAGGCAGTACTAATTTTGTTAAATGCAGCGCCCCAAAAAAATTCGCCTCAAATACACCTGATACTTCTTCCAATGAGGACTCTTCAATGGCCCCAATAAATCCTACGCCTGCATTATTAACCAATACATCAACATTTCCAATTTCTCGCTTGATCGCATCAAGCATCTTTTCAGCGGCCTGCCGATCGGTAACATCCAATTGAAAAGCAACACCTCTATTTTTAAACGTTGCATTAAAGACTTCTACCTGCTCTTTTTTGCGAAATGTTCCGATGACAAAATCTCCATTTTTCATCACCTCTTCTGCTAAAGCTTTCCCAATTCCACTGGAAATTCCAGTAATTAACCAGTTCCTTTTACTCATATTATTTCGATTTGAAAATTAACTCTCTACAAAGCTGCCCAACTAATTGGAGAATAAACATGAACTAGTTCAAGAAAATGAATTTCGTGCAAGGCGGTTTTTGATTTTACTCAAAAATTCAGAAGACATCCCTAAATAAGAAGCCAAGGCATACTGAGGAACTCTTTGCTCAATGTTTGGATAGAGATCTTTGAACTCTCTATATCGCTCTTCCGCAGATTTGCCTAAATTAGACAAGATACGTTTTTGCGAAAAAGCAAACGCCTTCTGTGAAACCAGTCGAAAAAATCGCTCAAAACTTGGATATACCCTGCACAATTCCTCCACTTTCTGATAAGGTAAACATATTACCACGGAATCCTCAAGGGCTTGTACGAATAGGGACCCTGCGACTTGATTGATGTAACTATTAAAATCACTAATAAACCAATCTTCACAAGCAAACTGCAAGGTATGCTCATCTCCATCTTCACCAATTAAGTAATTTCTAATCAAACCCTTATGCACATAAAACTGAGAGCGACATACCTGCCCAGGTTGAAGTAAAAACTCCTTTTTCCTTAAAGTCCTTGATTCTAAGATATCTTCTAGAGCGCAAATTTCTCTTTCTTCGAGTGATATATATCGTTGAATGTTATCAATTAAGCCCTGTAAATTCACAATTAGGAAATTAAAATAAATTTTTGTGAAACAAAGAATAATTTGAAACTCTCAGGCAAGCATTTGAAATAATGCTATTTGAAAAGTCAAAATGAACCTTTAATCTTCCAAATTGTCCAATTCATCTTTTCTTTTTTTGAATCCTTCAATAAATTTATTTCTTTTTGGCACATGGCAGAACCCATAAAGAAGAGACTGATTCGAATGGCCTTATTGACGTCACCAATATTGGCCGTTTATAATACCTTACCGCTACTCCTATTTATGCATGCTTATATCAGTACTAATCCTGATGCCCAAGGAGCTTTGCAAAAGTACCCCTTTGCACTTTTCTTTGTTACCATCAACATTTTTGTGCAATGGCTCATTAATATATGTATAAGGGATAAATTCAAACCCACCTTGAGGTACGCTATTTCTTATGGTATCGTACTTGGGATAATGGCCTTATTAAGCAATTTTATGCCAAGACCTGAACACTCTCCAATCAACATCGGATTCCTGCGTTTTTATCCTTATCTAGGTGTAATTGCCAATAATACTTTCATACTGCTCATCATTAATAGAATCAAAACTGAGGCTGAAAGAACCAGTCTAAGGTTACAGAAAAATGAACTAGAACTCAGTAACCTTATCGTGAAACATGAACAATTGAAACAACAAATACATCCGCATTTTTTGTTCAATTGTTTGAGTAACCTTCGAGCCCTAATCCGTATTGATGCTGACAGAGCTGTAACCTATTCAGAAAAACTTTCTCACTTCTTACGAATCTCCTTACAATCATCCGATCAAAATAAAGCGACTCTTTCGGATGAACTCAACTTCTTAAGGCTTTATTTTGACTTGCAGAAGGTACGGTTCGGTGAAGCTATTGAAATGCATCTTAACATACCTGAATCCCTATTAAATAGTACTTATTTACCCATTTTTTCATTACAAATATTGGCCGAGAACGCCATGAAGCACAATCAATTTAGCCCAAAGAAACCACTGTCTATCAAGATTTCAGTAAAAGACGAATACATAACGATACAAAATAATGTACTTCTTTCAGCAGAAGAATCCTCGGGCACGGGCATTGGATTAAAAAACTTAAAAGAGCGGTTTGCTCTATTAAA
This sequence comes from Flavobacteriales bacterium, assembly GCA_022763165.1. GTDB lineage: Bacteria > Bacteroidota > Bacteroidia > Flavobacteriales_G > JALEGO01 > JALEGO01. The sequence continues at coordinate 3,744 of JALEGO010000558.1, read as the reverse complement.
TCAACCAGAGCCTATATTCATCTTGAATGAAAAGCAGTTCACAGCTCAGTTAAAATTGATCAAATGAAAGTTGTCATAATAGAAGATGAACAGTTGCTCGCACAAGCCCTAAAAAGTGATTTGGAAAAAGTGCATGAAGACATCATCGTACAAACTATTTTGCCCAGTATCCAAGATGCTATTGACTACTTCAAAACCAATGAAATGCCAGACCTATTCTTTTCTGACATTCGCCTAACGGACGGTTTAAGTTTTAGAATCTTTGAACGGCTCGACACACAAGTTCCCGTTATCTTCTGCACAGCCTATGATGAATATGCTCTCGAAGCTTTTAAAGCCAATGGTATTGATTATTTGCTTAAACCTCACAGACTGGAAGACTTGGAACGAACAGTTACCAAATATCAACAACTTACAAAACAAGAGACCGCTCCTGTAGAGCAAAACCTGAGTAAGCTTTTCGAACAATTGGGTAAGGAATCAAAGGAATCCAACATCATTGTATACCAAGGAGAATCCATCATTCCGATTAAAACCAGCGACATCAATCTGGCATATCTTGAAAATGGAATCACTTACCTCTTGTGTAAGGACAATAAAAAATACCATAGCAGTCTTACTTTAGATCAAATTTTCAACAAATTAAACACCAATTTTTTCCGTGTGAATCGGCAACATATTATCAATAGAGAAAACGTAAAAAGTGCCGTACAACATTTTGCCAGAAAGCTCAAGATCATTCCCAAGCAGCAATTTGAAAATCCATTAATCGTGAGCAAAGCAAAAGTATCTGAATTTATGTCCTGGTTGGAAAATGCATAAATATTCAATTAAAATCCATAGATTTCAATCTCAAATACTCAATAGATCGATAAGTCCTTTTATTCAAACTGAACATCAAACCAAACTGAAAATCCAGGTGATTAACAGATGGATCTTGTCCATTTAAACTCACTAGGGGAAGTTGATAAGATGTCTTAAAGTTCAATCTAGTAACCCTATTCAAAGTGCACTCCAATCCCAACGATGGCATTAGGCTTGGCCCTCCATAGGACAACTGTTCAAGACCTGATTCTCCAGGGTTTCCATCTCCTAATCCCAATTCAGGACTACCCCCACCAGGTGATACCGAAGAAGCTTCAATAGTGATAGTGGTGTCTATAGATCCTTGCCCATTCATAAAACGTCCAAGACCCAATCCAAAGCCTGCGAAAGGCCTTATTTTATGTGCTCTATCGAGCCAGTAACGCCTTGCTTCAAAATTGAAATTAACATGAATTCTTGCTTCCAACTCCATATTCAAATTGACCGTAATATCATCTCCGTTTAATACATCTTGGGGGTTAATTTGACTTTGAACTCGACTTTGTATTTTCTTTTGACTTGGAAATTTAAAATTCATAAAGAGGTTACTATTTAAACTCCAATATTCACCTAAGGACATACCTGCGGACAAGCCATAAGTAATGTAGCTGCTTGGATTAAAGCTATCCCACCGTATGGCCTTGGGAATGTTTCGAGAAATTCCAAAACCTAGACTAAAGTCATTTTTTGTAGTGACGGAATCGATATAATTTGAATTCTGTATTTTATGAATCGTTGCCTGCCATAGATAATCTTGTTCCATGTTTGAAACAATTGCATCGATCGATTCTTCTTTCGAGAATATTTCAAAATCCCTGCTAAGAAATTCCTCTTCTTCCATATTTAACACAAACTTCGAAGCGAAAATATCCATAGATATTTGTTCTTGAAGCCGAAAAAATTTTGTATTGCCTACAATTCCTAAGTAGACATTTGCTATGTTTACTATATAAGGATCACGATTCAATATTTCATTTATCTTATTCTTAATCAACTCAATATTTACACGTTCGGCATTAATCACCAAAAAAGACCTGGAATTTCTGGAGTAATAGGATTCTACTTTCTTCAGAAAAAATGCATACGATTCATCCGAAGTCAAACACACAAAAAGTGAGGATTCTCTGGACTTGTTCAGGAATACATAGTCTTGAGACTTTAAATGATAAGGTAAGCAAAACAAAAAACACGTAAAAGTCAAGGATATATAAGAGCGTAATGAAACCATAATAATTCAGAAATAGTTTCGAACTTATGGTCTTCATAGCATCATCTCATTTCAAAACTAACTGATACAGCCACATTCAGACTTCAAAGGACAAAAACAAACTGTGAGCTGTCGTAAAAAACAAAAACAGTTGAACTTTCTTCACGCTTTCTTGCGTCCATTTAAAACGCCATTTTGCCCGTTTGAAACACTAAAACTTTATCTAACCCCCTATCAAATCGATCTTTGAATGAAAAGAAAAAGAATGCGGAGAAGTCTTCTATTTACTCTAGTCCTGTTCCAAAGTATGCTCATTTTTGGACAAGAAAAATACACCTTAAGCGGTCAAATTAAAGATGCCAAAAACGGTGAAGACTTACCATTTGTGAATATAGTGGTCAAAGAATTGACCGGTGTTGGCACCACTTCTAACATTTATGGTTTTTATTCATTGACTGTGCCAAAAGGGAATTATACGGTTCTCTATCAGTTTGTTGGATACGCCACCATTGAAAAGCAACTTGATATGAGCTCTAGTCAAAAAATTGACATTGAATTATCTGAAAACGTTCAGAATATAAAAGAGTTTGTGGTCAAAGCTGAAAGAGAAGATCAGAACATCACTTCCAACGAAGGAAGCGTAGAAAAAATAGACATTCAACAAATCAAAGAATTACCATCTTTTGGTGGTGAACCGGACGTGATTAAGGTAATCCAAACAAAACCGGGAATTAAGTCAGCAGGAGAAGGAAACTCGGGCTTCTATGTTAGAGGTGGCGGATTAGATCAAAATTTGATCTTATTGGATGAGGCCCCTGTTTATAATCCTTCTCACCTGTTGGGTTTTTTCTCGGTTTTTAATGGAGATGCCTTGAAATCGGCAAATATTTACAAGGGCGGAATGCTACCCGAATATGGAGGTAGAACTGCTTCAGTTATGGACATTAGGATGAAAGATGGCAATAGTAAAAAGCTAGCCGTATCAGGAGGTTTAGGACTCATTGCATCAAGACTTACAATAGAAGCCCCTATTGTTAAGGACAAGGGATCTTTCATGATTTCAGGACGAAGAACTTATGCCGATTTGTTCCTAAGACTCTCTAGTGATGAGAGTATCAATCAAACAGACCTTTTCTTCTATGATTTGAATATGAAAGCAAACTATCGTTTATCTGATAAAGATCGAATATACGCTTCTGGGTATTTTGGAAGAGACAAATTCGGTTTTGGTGATGCATTTGGCCTAAATTGGGGAAATGCAACCGGTACTTTTAGGTGGAATCACATCTTCACAGATAAACTGTTCTCGAACACTTCAATCATCTATAGCGACTATGATTATGAATTTGGATTTGGTCAAGATGAAGATGAATTAAGGTTACAATCTGTAATCAAGGATATCAATTTCAAACAAGATTTCTCTCTTTTTATGAATGACAAAAACGCGGTGAAATTCGGTGTAAATGTTATTCATCATACCATTGAACCTGGAAACTTGTTTGCAGGATCGAACACTGGACTTTCTGCGCAAGACTCGGAAAAGAAATACGCTTTAGAAAGTGCTGTTTATCTTCAGAACCAACAGAAAATCTCTGACCTGTTTTCAATTAACTACGGCATACGTTACTCCCTTTTCAATCAATTGGGCAATGGAACTGCTTATAATTTTGATG
>JALEGO010000557.1 GCA_022763165.1 Flavobacteriales bacterium | reverse complement strand
TATGATCAAAAGAAAACTCAGAAGGATTCGAACAGTTGGTATTGAATACGAGCTGCCCATTAGTAATAGTAAGATTACCAATGACGGTATCCAAATGTGCTACAATTTCACCACATTCATTGGTGATTTTGATGGTAAGATCATAGACACAATTGAAACATACATTTGATACTAGACAGGGATCGAAAAGTGTATCAACCACCAAGCCATAATCAAAAGTGTAATTACCTGTGGTAGGCACAAGTAGTTCGGAATAGAAGTTAATAGAGGCTTGTTGTTGATCTACAATATTGGAAGAAGAATATCCATTAAGATCTTTGGCCAAGAGGTCGGAAGTGATGTTTACCGCTGCGTCAGTAGCATCATCTAGCTCCTTAACGGCCGTCACAGTATCACCTGCAAGTGCCGAAGCAACGGTTCTGCCCTTCATATCAAGATATGAAACAGTAACACTACCATTAGCATCAACGATCACATTCTTCTTATAGTGCGCAGCATCCCCTACTTCGGAGCCAAAGAGCCTCCACAATTGGATAGGATCTGGTTTTCCATAGAAATACTGAGCTTCGTGTCCGGAGCCTAATTGAAAGTCTGGACCAACCGAACCTTCACGCCTAATCCTTCCAGTGTTATCAGGGGTATATTCTTTATGGAAAAAGGGGTAGTCATGAGCATCTGGAATAAAAGCATTAAACCCATCTTGAACTGGATTATAAGGCGAATAGTACTGCGAAGTACCAGAAGTAGTATCCATTCTGCCGGTAATACCTCCACAAGAATCATTGCCATCTTGATCAAAATCATCAGCCATATAGGGATTCAAAGTATCATCTATGTTGAAAGAAGGATAGAACTTAAGTGTAGATTTAAAAACAGTATCGTTTGGGTTATTAGTACATGGTTGGAAGTTCACTGGACCGGGCAAAACGTCAATGGCAGGTCTTTCTTGATAATCATAAATGGTTTCGGAGACAATGGCTACCGAATCTTCCATATTCATAACAACGTTTTGTCTGCCTTTAAGAGAGCCATCCGAAAAAGATATTGCACTATTTTGTTTTTGATTTTCTGCAAATTTGGTATTTACCTGCCAATTAAGACTTGCTTCAAAAGCGTTGTTATTGTAATAAATACCACTATTGATGCCAGATAAAGAACCTTGATCGGCTCTATTCCAAACACCCACTATGCGTAAACTAGGATCAGAAAGATCTCTACCAATAGCTCTGACCCTGTAGAGTATATAACCTCTATCAAAAATCAATGGGATCGCATAATCAGAACTTAGATCACTTACTAGAATTCGTGAAGAGTTATGAGCAAAATCATAATCCAATTGACTTTGATTGATGGTAGAACTCAAATTACCTGTTCCATAATCATTGACAAAAGTCCATTCTACTTCGTATTCTTCAGCCTCGGGTATGCCTGTCCACTGAAAATTAATTTGATCAAAGATGCCATCACAATCAGTGTCTACAATATCTGGAGCAGCGAAATTTAAAGGTGTTGAGGCAACATTGGCAAAGTCATTATATCGATCAGTCTTTATAGTTGATTGAACAAAAAGGTGTTCGGGTAAGGTTTGAACTGTGTTGTCTCCATCGACAGAAATAGCAGTGATGGTCACTTGAAAGGCATGTGCCTTACCAAATAGATGTGATTGTTTATCCGCGTAAGAGACAGCCGGATTGGGGTCATAATCCAAAGAGAGTTTTTTAAAGAAAGCCGTAGTAGCATTACCATTGATGTCATAGGGCTGCACCTTGATGGTAATGGTAACATCCATAGGATCGCTATAAATTTTAGGATAATGATGATCCACCCCGAAAGTAATGATGTCTTGAAAGTCAAAATCAGAAAAAGTTATCGGATCATTAGCTAATTGCACAAAAGACGTAGCTGAAGCATTACCAATTGTAACGGGAATACCATTTTGAGTTGAGATACTATTGGATACCTCCTTTTGTTTAGCCAATACGATATTAGTAAATAAAATAATTAAAACTGGAAGGACTAATAATGCTTTGTTCATACTAAGTGTCATATATTACGGTAGAGGTGTCAATCTGCAAATTTTGACATGCAATGAAAAATTTCTTTGCAATGTCATCAGCTTTGATACCTATAATAGTGTTGATGTTCTCAATTTCAAAATCCCGAATCAAATCAAATGATTCTGATCCTTCAATAAGGGAAAATACTGGCTTGTCAGGAGAAGAAACCCATTCAGTCCTTAATGATAAAGAGGAAACACCTTCAAATACAATTTTGATATCATGTTGATAATAAAAGTCAGTGCTTCCAAGTAAAATCAGACTATCATTAGCAAAAGATTTTACTCTAAAATCCATCCAATTATTATTGCTTAAAAATGTATTTATCTCATCAATTTGATTCTTCATCAATAATCTACTACTGCTTTCTGTGGTAATTGCATATGTGTTGCTCTTGCAGCAGCATCTGCAGCTTCGTCACCACCTCTTAATATTGAATTGTGGATCCAATTTCCAGCATCATCTAAGTGCTCAACACCACTACCTTGGGTTCCAGGTGGAGCACCTGTTAAATCAAGTTTTCTATTGACCCTCACTTCGTGACCTACACGACCATGGGTGGCGGGTTTAATACGTAATTCATATTTGTAACCTCCTTCTGTCCACACTTGCCTAAATTGACCATTATTCGCTCTTACAAGATCATCCATTGAAGTTCCCCTCTGAATGCCTCTCATTTCAAATGCCTTTCGCATGAGACGGTTAACCGCAGATGTTGCTTTAATACCATATCTTGATATTTTGGCCGCTAAAACTGCTTTTTGAACAGTTTGAACAGTCCATGATTGAAACCTATTTAACCCTGGGATCGGTACGAAAGCTCCAATCCAGTCGTATTGCATTTGCATCTTTTTGCGTTCCGCATTACGATTAAACCAGTCGACCATTGCGTTTTGATATGCAGAATGATCGATGACAAGCTTACTTTCCTCTATTGCTGTAGCTTGAGGGTCAAGAACTTCACCCATAGGGATATTACTATAGCCTGATAGACCATAACCATTCCCGTTTGTCACAATTTTGTAAACTGGCCTTTCTTCATGTACCCACACAAATTCTGGTACTGGTCTTGGATCAGAACCGGTGGAATACATAATGTTCATCGGTCTAATGATCAACTTATTGCCAAGAATCGGATCCCAATTTTCCCTAATTAAGTTGAATTCTGCCTCACCAAAAAATTCCAGCCCATCAATATCTATACCCCAAATTGGTGAATTCGATGCATATTGATATGGACTGAGCATAGCATATTGATCAGTTAAAGGATCTACGCTCAAGAATCTTGCTAAACTTGGGTTATAAATTCTGAGCCCATAGTTATATATATTGAGATCACCTTGTTCCCATTCGTGATCCTGTTCCTTCCCGTTAAATCCAAACCTGTAGGATTTCGTTTGATAATTTCTTTTACTCAATTTAACTCCATAAGGAGAATAGTCACTGGCCATTAGGATATCTGGCTCATAATGACTTATATTCCCATTGCCATCGTCAACACCTATCTTCTTATCAGAAACTACAGTTAATACATTTTTAAGGTGATTTCCAAGTTCATAGTGCCGCTCACCAATGCAATGGTTCAGAGGTTTGTTTTTACCTAATTTCGAGCTAATCTTAATTGGAGAATTACTTGGTGTTATCTTATTGCCTCCAATACCAACTTGGTCTGGTTCCTCATGTGGTAATTCCTCTTTTATACCGCCTGATAAGGTGACTTCTTTTGCATATTTACCGATTCGTGAAGAACCGTAAATATGTCTTTCGGTTAATTTAAAAATCAAAGACTTAGATTGAGTTCCACCAATTTGAATAGGACTTTTATCTGCCTTTTTTTCATAAACCGCTAAGCAATGTCCAGCGTCATCAGTCACGTAATAAGTGGATTTTAACCAAGTTCCAGATGAAGTATAGGTATGTTTTGCTACCCGCGTTCCATCTGCATTGTAATCAAATTTGATATTTGGTTTGGATGAACCTTGAGTCCTTCGTATCTCCGAAATTTTTTGATCTGATCGCCATATTATTTCAGTAATTTCTTCAGATGAATCTCTTTTTAGTTCTCCTAACTCAGTATAGAGGTAATTGCTACCTTCATCAATAGGAGCTTGAGGGTCATTGTATGTGGTTTGATCATCGACATCCGAAGCAAAATCTGGGTTAGGAACTTGATCAGTCACATAATACAATCGATTTTGTATCAGTTTACTGCTGTTTTCATTATAGAAATAATGCAAATGATCTATTGGGTTGCCCTGTTCATTTCTTCTTTCTTGATATGTAATGTTACCATTGCCATCAAACTCGAAAATATTTTTGTATCTGGATATATCTGTTGTAGAATTTCCCCATGCGTTGGTAGTAATGTCTAAATTTTGCCATGCGTTTGCATATACGATTCGGTCAAGCTCATCATATTTGTAGGCAAATCCATTCGGCAATGGTGTCAATGTTGCAGAATCTCTTATTGTGGTTACACTCAATGCAATATTTCCATTGTATAAATCATTGGTTTGAGATTTTATATTTGAATTCGGTAATATCGCCTCAAAACGGTTGTTTTGATTATTCCATCTGTCAATTGAGTTGAAATCGTTTTTGTAGTGGTACAAGCTGTAGGAAACCGCATCGACTGCAAAAAGCTGGTTGGGATTATTATTGCTAGCAAAACCATCTAGTCCAGGATCTCTAGAAGGGAGGAGTGAAGTTGCATTGACTCCCTTTGACCAGCCCCTTAAAGTTTTGATATAATCATAACCTTGAATGTTATTATTTCCATATTCCATTCTGGCTAGTTCGCCATGCTTATGGTAAACGTATTTTACATCTCTATCATAATCAATGTCATTGTCAGAGCTGAAAACTTCACTAATTCGATCGTCACCATCATACGTATATTTGTGATAAAAGGCATCAGCTTGTCCTTTTTGATACGAAACCTTCTTAGTTAGACTTGTAAGGACGTCATCATCATACTCTATTAGCTTGAATCTTTGTGATGTAATTCCTGTTTTTTGATTTTCTTGTAGAACCTTTACAGGATTTGCGTGCACCCCGTATGAAAAGTGAGTTGCGTGGTCATATGTTGTGCTGTCTCCATCAAAGATATCTTCATATGTTTTGCTAACCATTCTTTTTCTTAATTCGGTTGGAACAAAGCTTGAAGGATAATCATTAGCAATGGAATTATTTTGTTTGTCAAAGAATTGCTGAAGAACTTCTGTCCTTTGTCCAGTTGAATTATCTATGAATGCTAAGAAATTATTTTCTGAAATAACAGCCGGATTGTAATATCCCTGAACATAGTCGCCAAATATGTCTTTGAATTTTGTACCGGTGCTGTTATTTGTTTTTTGTCCAACCTCGGTTTTTCGACTTAGAGGGTCATATTTGGTGTATGAGTAGTGATTATTGTTGTATTGTTTTGCGTTTTGAGCTAAGGCTTGTCTACCCTTTTGATCATACCAAAATCTTTGAGAGATTAATCCTGCTCCATCTTCAATGGTTCTGTTATATCCTTTAGGAGTGGTTCCTGCACCATTGTATTTTCCAGCTACAAAACCTTTGGTTCTGGAAGAGAAGTGAATGGTATTGATGTCCATATCAGCTGGATCAAGTTGTCCATTAAGGTTATCATCGATGTCCATTGCTTGAAATCCACCAGAGGAAAGTGATGCGGTATAAATATCATTGTTGGGGT
>JALEGO010000556.1 GCA_022763165.1 Flavobacteriales bacterium | reverse complement strand
TTTATTTCATTATATTTTCTGATCTTCTGATGAAATTGAGTTTCGTGGCGTTTGCGCCCGATTGCAACGAAAATCATTGTGAAGTTCTGGTTTAGAAAACCTTAATTTTTAAAAGCAATAGCTCTTTGAAAATTTAGAATTTCTTTTCTGAACAAGCAATATTGAAGTGAAAAGCGGGATTAAGCCATCAAAAAAAGATGAAACAAGTTGCTAAGAACCTACTTTAATTTCAGCTAAAACGTAAGTTTATACATCTCATTTTTATAGTTTTGTATTGCAAAGTTCTTTATTTATGGGGCCGACCTGGTTTTGACTGCTTGAAGAAAGGTTGGGTAAGCATGTCGAGCCTTGTGAATACAGCTCGTAAATCTTGATTCACAAGCCATAACTGGCAACAATGATTACGCTCTTGCGGCTTAATAAACTAAGTTTATTTGCCTAATCCACGTACTACAAAGTTTAGTGCGGGACAAGTATCTTCCGGAAACTCTGTTCATTAGTGACCGATTATGAAGGTATCGAAATTTTGAACTAGTATCGCAAAGGTCTTGGTTGTGATATGAAACTAAAAAGACTAAGTTTTAAGTTGGTTGTCCTTGACCTGCTTATTATCGAAAACTAATTGAGGAATAAGCATGTAGAAAGCTTAATGTTTCCAAGTTTGGACGGGGGTTCGATTCCCCCCGGCTCCACACTCTGTTACTCTTCGGATTATTTTAATAGATTTAGAATTAATTCTTCAATACCTTAAATTCCACTCTTCTATTTAACTTCCTCCCTTCTTTGGTATCATTTGAAGAAATGGGACTCGTTTCACCATAGCCTTTTGCCAATAAGCGGTCGTTCTTAATACCTTTTGTAATTAAGTATTCAACAACGGCTTCCGCTCTATCCTGAGATAATTTTATATTGGAATTATCATCTCCAATATTGTCCGTATGTCCAGAAATTTCAATTTGGAGAGATGGATTCTCCATCAATAGTTTCATAACCCTTTGAAGTTCTAGATCGGATTCTCTTTTCAATGTGGACTTTGCGGATTCAAAGAAAATATTGTTGAGCACAACCACCTCTCCTATCTCAATTTTTTTGATGGGCTTGAGATATAAATCTCTTTCAATCTCTTGATAATCCTTAAATTCAGATATGTCAATATTATTTGCAACAGAATAGTACCCTTCTGACTTTGCCAGAAAACCATAAGCTTTTCCATATGGAAGGACAATTTTGTATGTACCTCCTTCAGGTTCGGATCTCGCTACTCCAATTTCCTTTCCATTGCTAAGGGATTCATAGGTAACCTCAGCCATGATAGGTACTTTCGTTTTGGCATCAAATACTCTTCCAGAAATCAATATCACCGGGTCTGGCTTAACTTCGGTAGGAAGTCTGATTCTAAAAATGTCTTCTTTTCCTTCACCACTTTTGGATGAAACAAAATACGCATATTTGCCGGAGGCAGGAATTGTAAAATATGAATCCCACCCCTCGGAGTTTATTTCCTTTCCCATATTAATAGGTTCGGACCAGTTTTGCCAAGTGTCGTCTAATCTCTTTACCTTCCAAATGTCATTATCCCCGAACCCACCTTCATGACCAGAAGTAGAATAATAAAGTGTTGTTCCATCAGCAGCAAGAAATGGACTTCCTTCATCCGAGGATGTATTGACAACATTACCCAAGTTTATAGGCTTACCCCACTCATTTTCACCATTTCTATGAGCAACATAGAGATCTCTTTCTCCAAAATTTTTCTTCTTGGTTTGTATTGACATGATAATTGATTTCCCATCGTTGGTAAGGAAGTAACTGACATAATCATTTTTATTCTCATACTTTTCTATGTTCTGTTTTTTGGGAAACGTCCAACCACCCCTTGATCTATGAGCAAGGGAGGTGCCACTGCTCATTGATCCATCGAAATAATTGTACACATTCATTAATAAAATGGTATTGCCATCTGGTGTAATGGAATGAATCGAATTATTATGTTTATTGTTTAAAGGAGCTGGAAAGGGCTTCGCAGTGGACCATTCTCCATTTTCGAATTCAGAATACCAAATTTCATCTTCATCTTCTGTTCCACCAGTGTTGTTGGGATGGTTTTTCCTATTGAAATACAGTGTCTTACCGTCAGGTGAAACCAAGGGGTGGACCTCTGAATAAGATGAATTTATTTGAACACCGAGATTTTCAGCCTTGTCCGTAAAATTAAGTTGTGCTAATACTTGCGCAACCAGAAAGACGTTTAGCCCTAAAAATATAGTGAACGTGTGAATTTTCAAATCAATTCCTTCTTAGTTATAATGTGGTAGGGTCAAATTTACCAAGCCAAATTTCTTTGCCTTTTTCCCCTCCTTCACCCAAATAAATTATTTGTTTACCTCCTTCGATTGAAATAAATGGATGAGAGTTGAATAAGTAAAATTTATCTTCTCCAAATTCTTTGAATTCACTTACATCACCTGAAGAAATGTCAATAGAACCAGCCCTAGGAGCTATGCGTGGGATGTAATAGGTGTATTCATAATTGCCAGATCTTTCCTTATGGACAAAAATCTTCTTAACTGGGAATAACATCCAATACAAACGTTTACCATCTGCACTTTCAACTATTTCTCCATCTGTTGGGTGGAACCTTGCATCAGTAAGGCCGCCACCAACACCACCCTTCTTTTGTGTGGACTCAATTCCATAACTTGATTTCAAAGCTCCATCTTTAGAAAAGTGAAACATAAATAAATCCTTATAAATATTTCCCCCTACCTTTCCTGTAGCGTCAACACTATAATCCTGAGCATTGATAAAAATATCTCCTGATGAAGTAATATTTATCCCCCGAATTTCAACTTTTTTACCAGTATAGTAGGTATGCTTTTTTTGGCTAGCAGGCTTTTTCGATTTTTGTTCAAAATCATCTAATGTTGGAGCACTTACAAATTCTGGTTTTCCATCAGCAATTTTAACAACTTGGAAAACATCTTGCTTTCCTGTTCCCAGAGCGTCCAGTAGCTTTTGATGCTTTTCTCCGACCCCATTAGATTCACCAGCACCATAAATATAAACTATCCCATCTTTTTCTCTAGCTCCAGAAACCAACCAGTTTAATGCTTTGGTGTTAAAATGAATTTTCTCCTTTAGTGTTCCATCTGCGGCCATACGAACATATGTCCATCGAGTGGGTGTTGGCGATTGGTTATTCTTGGGTTTATAAACACCTTTGCCACCAGCGTCAGCAAAAATCGCTATCATATCTCCTCCTCCTTCGACAATTGGACCAGAGTACATAACACGCTGGTAGTACCCAATTTCAAACTCTTTAACGATCGTTTTTTCTAGGGATGTGTTGATCCTATTAATAACATACTTTTGAACAGCAAAACTCTTATTGTCCACAACAGCATTTACATAGATCAAGTTTCCAGTTGCTGGATTATTGTAATGAAATTGTCGAGGGTTCCACATGGGTTTGCCAAAAAGATCTTTTGATTTAACTTCATTGAGCACTTTCACCTTTTTCTTGTATTTGCCAGAAAGCCAACCATATTTGTAGGTATTCTCAACAAGCTGCAATTTGCTGGCAGTTATTCCGCCTAACTGTAATTCCGTTACTTTATATTCGTCTCCTTTATAAGATTTTCCAAACCACTTATATTTCGTTCGTGCTTTTTCGACTTCCTGTTCATCTGAAAATTCATTGATAAGGTTCAAATCATAATCATATTGATACACATCGAATTGAATCTTTTTGTTGGTAGACTTAGTCACGAAAACCATGTCAAATTGCTTCTTCACATCATCAACAACCACATTTCCCAAATAACCATTTCGAGATTTTTTAGAAACATCATGAGTTTTCTCAGCAGCCAATTGCGCATTTACAATGCTAAAACATGAACAAAGAAAAATTCCGAGGATCGTTTTAAGTCTAATATTTTTCATAACCTGTTGGTTTAATGCTTAATAATTAATTAAAGTTTGTGTGGGAATTGGTTGTTTTGTTGTTTCATCAACAATTTTCAAAAAGTATATACCTTTCGCTAACCTGGATGTATCTAACCAATATTTTTGATTATTCGAGGTGGCTTTTGTTACTTCAATACCTTGGTTGTTGTACAGTCTAAGTTCAAGATTATGTGAAAGTCTATTATCAATAAAAAGTGCATCCCTAAATGGATTTGGATAAATAGATAATCCTGAGTCAAAATTTTCTGAAACTGAAGTTGAAGAAGATCCAGATCCATTTGATTTTACCGCGAGAATAGTGGCCACATAAAGAGCTCCATTGAAAAATTTCGCTCCTTGCATGAATTGAATATCATTTGCGGACAAGTCTCCCTTAATATCAATCCATGTGTTACCTGTATCAACAGAATAAAATATGCCGGAAGCGGCACTGTACGCATATAGCGTATCATTTGAACCTTTTTCGAACCCACAATAAGTGGAAGATTTTATTGCACTAGTTAAAGTATCCCATGTTACTCCACCATCATCTGAATATTCCATTCCGAATGTTGTATGAACAAACCACCTTCCCAAATGCTCGGCAAGGCCACTATAGACTTTAGTTCCACTCGTAGCAATTGAAGACCAACTTGCTCCATTATCTGTGGATTCATAGAGATCAAAATTAGTCCCTATATAAAGTTTATTATTGATTTTAGTCATTTGATAACAAGTTTCTCCGCCTCCGGCCATTCCTGTTATTGCAGGGGACCATGAAAGTCCATCGGAAGATTTAAATAATCCACCACCATTGACTGCTGCAGAACTCATTACACAAAAGTATGTACCGCCAAATTCGTAGAAGAATCTTCCAAAATTGCTTGCCGACACTGAAATACCTGTCCCTGAAAGCGCCCATGTATTACCATCATCATTAGAACGATGAATTCCCGACTTGCTCCCATAATAGAGATATGAGCCAGCAG
>JALEGO010000555.1 GCA_022763165.1 Flavobacteriales bacterium | reverse complement strand
CTTTGTTAACTTATGATGCTGATTATTGATGAACAGTGGGTGCTCATTTTTCCAAGGTTTGTCGAGCTTGTTTTCCAGGAGATAACTTTGCAACAGATAGGCTGTATTCTTCATAATTGGTACTCTCCTGGTTTTATTCCCTTTGCCTGTGAGTGTAATGACAACGGGGGGATGCAGGGTGACATCACAAACTCTCAGATCAATTAATTCCTGCACCCGGGCTCCAGAATCGTATAAAACACTGATGAGTGTAAGGTCACGCCTGCCTCTTAGCGTATGCCTATCTGGCTGTTCCAGAAGCAATTTTATGGCCTCTGGGGGCAGATAATCTACCACTACTTTCTTTGTTTTTTTGATAGGAATAGCGGAGATTTTTTGAAAATGGAAAAGACCAGCAGGTTCTTCTGCCTGTACGTATCTAAAAAAAGAATGAATAGCTGCAAGCCTCTGATTTCTGGTGGAGATACTGCATTTTCGATCCGCTTCTAGCCATTCCAAAAAATCCATAACCCATTGGCTTGAAAGATAAGTAAGAGTCAATCTCTCAACCGGAAGCCCTTTCACATCCTGACAATAACGGAGCAACAGCTTAAACGTATCTCGGTAGGAATGAATGGTATTTTTACTGACGTTTTTCTGTGTTGGTAGGTAAACCGCCAGAAAGTCCGTAAGATATTTTGCAAAATCAGTAGGTTTCATCATTGGACCCTCCTTCTAATTGAGGAATGAAGTCTAGATAGTGACTCTCCAGTTTTAATGTAATATGGGGGAATACATCTGCAGTCATACGTAGGTAATAAGCGGTTTCCCCAAAAGAATAGTGTCCCATATAAGTTTTGAGAATGGGGAGGTATGCCGTTAAATCCTTGTCTTGTTCCACCCATTTTTTAAACAATGAACGGCATAAGTATGGCGAAAGTCATGAATGCGGGGACCACGCCCTCTTCCCCCATGCGCAATTCCGGCCTTCCATAAAAATCTACGGAAGCTATAATAAAGGATTGTTTTCGTTATTGGTTGCCCCCCAAGAGCTGGAAAATAGTAATCTCCTGCACCTGAAAGAAGATGGACTTCTTTTGAAAACGTCCGACAACGTTCCGTTAGAGCATCGGGCATAGGAACCAATCGACTGTTGCCTTTTTTAGAATGAAGGATAGAAAGGACACCTTCCTCAAGATCCACATCAGCAACTTTAAGAAGACTTGCCTCTGATAACCTCAATCCACACATATAGAACATGCGAAAGATCACAGGCGTAATTTGACGTCGATATGGACATTCGTAGCTACGTCGGCCTTTATCGTTATCTGCTTCTGCAAAAAATTTTTCCAACTCAACTTTGGTATAAATATAAGGGATATATTGGTTCCCTTTAGAGTAATATCTCATTGGAATAATGTAAGCTTTGACTCCTATGGACTCTAGATATGTCCCGAATTTACGAATGAGAGCAGCTCGGCGATAACGAGTTGCCTCTGTCTCATAAGTTTTTTTGCTGCACCAGTCCACTACGATTTCCTTTGTAAGGCCAGTCGCAGCTAGGGATTTTTCCAAAATAAAGCTATCCAAGCGTTTCAAGTGACTTACCTCATGATCAAACTTGTGTCCCAGGGATCGCTTTAGATCTACGTAATTTTGGAGATGATCCTTAAGAGGACCTGTATAAATAGGGTTAGTCATGATGAGGTCCCTCCTCAAAAGTAAGGGCGCAATTCTTTCAGTTTTTGCATACCAACCTTTAGATAAACTGCTGTCGAATTTGTATTAACATGACCCAAAATATCTGAAATGGTGGAAAGCGGGGTGTCCTTCTCAAGGAGCTGACTTGCCAGAGTGTGTCGCAGAGAATGCATACCCCGTTTCTTTTGTAGGGTAGGCAGATTGGCTAACCCTATATATCTCCTAATCAATTCGTATAAATTACTTCCCTCTGCAAAAGGGCCGAACGGGGCCTTATGCTTCACAAAAAGATAAGGGCTATCTATGTTAGGACGACCGTATTTGAGATATTCAATAACAGCCCACCCCACCTCTGGTGTCAGGGGAAGAGAGAGGGATGTCTTTGTCTTGGATTGAATAAAAACTAGTTTTTTGTTTTCCCAATGAAAATCCTCCTTCTTGAGATTTATAATGTCAGAGACCCTCATTCCCAAACAACAGGCCAATAGGATAATGGCATAATCGCGTTTACCTTTGGGGCTCCCTCTATCAATTGCTGCAATCAGTTTTTGCAACTCATCTTTTGTCCATACAGATGGGATGCAAGTCTGCTTTCTTGCTTGAATCATGGGGATTTTTGCAGCAAAATCAATCTGTACTTCCCCTGTTTCTAAAAGAAACCGAAAGAAGGCACGCATAGAGCGAATGTTCCCTACTAGGGTCTCATAGGCATACCCAGACCCAGCCAAAGTTTTGATGTACGCATGAATCAACGGCAGGCTAATTTCTTCGCAATCTATGACATTCTGAGAAGTAAGATAGTGCATGAATCGAGTAGCTTTCCTAACATGGTCGTTCGTTGTGGTTCTGGAGTATTCCTTTCTCTCACAGTACGATTGAAACCGTTTGCGGAGAGCAATAAAGAGTGGATATGTCAGGATGTCCTTGTGTTTAAAATAGCTGCGCCGGACAATAATGTGACGTAACTGAAAATCACCAACCACACGAATAATACGCGGTTCTTGAATTTCCCTTTTTGAAAGTCCCCGATTATCATCTTTCTCAAAGATGTGGAAATGCTTTTCAACAAAATCCAACCCTAACTGTTCAGAATAAAAGTTCTCTCCGCGCTCCTTCGCGAATTTCAGGAGTTGCTTCCAACGTGAGCGGTAAAATTGCATGGAACGATTAGAGTAGCCAAGTTGCAGCATTTCCTGCTCTAGGTCACGAATCAATTCAGTTAATAATAATTTTTGCATCATTGTATCTCCTAAGATATTAATTAGAGCGGAATGCCCTGTTAACATCTTCGGATATTATGCAAAGTAAAATCCAAGGAAATTAAGAAAACAAAAAGAATTTTATGTGCTACTTCGCATAATTACTTTCTTCGCATAACCTGAGTTATGCAAAGCTTTGCATAACTCAGGGCTAAAACAAACACGAAGAAATGCTTTTTCCGAGGATGAAGTGAGCCAAGGAGGGTAAATAGTCTGATAAAGAACAAAACCGAGAGTTAATCCTACAAGAAAAGTAAGATAAGCAGAAACATTGAGGTTTTTGGAAAAGAAGAGCTGAAAAATGCTTTTCCTTTTGATTCTTTTTCGTCTTTCAAGCATTTTTTATAAAAACTCTGAAAACACCTATGATTCTAGCGACCGCCAGTACTACCAGAAGACGAACTTGTGGAGGAACTTGATGATGGTGAACTTGCTGAGCCCGATCCACTGTTAAGAAGTTTTTGTAGAAAAACTCCTTCACTAATAGAAAATTCAATGGGGACTAAGCCATCTTGTAGATCAGCAAGACGAGAATCTATACCAATGCCTGGACGATTATCCTTTACATCGGGCACTAACTGAGACGCAGAAACTAAAATAGAAAAAAATGGCTCAATAGAGCTTTGTGAACCATTATAGATCTTCATGCTTTCTTTTATCTTGCTTAAATTACCATGCCGAAGCTCTTGTGCAAAAGAATAACCGCAACAACAACATATTTCATTTGTTGAATGCAGGTGAAGTATACAGCCAATTTCTTCCATTCTTTCGAATTGATCTAGCTCTTGTTGAAATCTATCCATGCTCTCTCTAATTTTTTCAATATTTTCCGTTGAGCTTGCCTCTTTAGAAAATTTTGCTCTCAGCGACTTCAGCTTCTCAGTTTTGTATTTACCTAATAACGCATTATGCTTAATAGCTAGATTAGTCGTTTCGGTACCCCCCAATCCTTTTTCTGGTTTGTCAAAATAGTGAAGTAAAAATTGCTCGCTATCTATGGCAGATCCAAAACCCTTATTAGCTTCATTAATTTTTAAATCAATTGCATTTTCAATGGCTTTGTAAAATGAGTAAATTGATTCATGAGGTTCAGTAGCTAATTGAACTACACTTGCTTTAGATTCAGTCAGAGCCTCACTTTGAGCTTTTATCCATTCTTCATAATATCTCGCTATGCTATCATGATTTAAAGGCCTAAAACT
The DNA here is from genome assembly GCA_022763165.1 of Flavobacteriales bacterium. Taxonomy (GTDB): domain Bacteria; phylum Bacteroidota; class Bacteroidia; order Flavobacteriales_G; family JALEGO01; genus JALEGO01. The sequence continues at coordinate 707 of JALEGO010000555.1, read as the reverse complement.
ACCTCCAAAATCTCCTATTCTTTGTCCAAAGTTTTCTAAAAGTTTTTGAGGAACAAAGGAATCTGAGGCGCCTATAAAAGTAGTTCCTTGTTGACTATAACTTCTTCCTACCGCTCCACTCACAAAAGCCATTGTTGAGTTAGTCTCTTTGAGAGGAACATAAATGAATTCATAACGATCATCAGCAATTTTCATAATAAGTGAAAAACCTGCAACAACCACGTTATGTGATGTTCCGGTTGCTTTTGCTACTTTCTTTGCTTCTTTTTCGAGTTCGACATGAATTTCATCTACATCATAATTTTTTCCCTCAACGGATTTTATATTTCCACGAATACCCGATTTAAGACCAATTGAGTGGGAAAAATTTAAGGTATCAACCCAAACCCCTCCAAGCTCACCAACAGCATGGATGGGAAGATTAATACACAAAAAAAATAAGGATATAATACCTCGATTCCACTTTAAAATCATTTTTTATGGCTTCCTATATGTTTTTGATTAATAAATAGTTCCTCTTCTCTAATTTTCTATAGGAAGAGTTTTCATAGAATGAAAGATTTATCACAAAAGTAAAACTTAATACTCTTCATGCGAAGTTTACTAATGGTACTAGATTTTAATTTTTTTACCATCTTCTCCTAATTTAGCAATCATTTGCTGAAGCCAAGACAATTCACCGATTCCATTTCCACTCAAATCAATCT
>JALEGO010000554.1 GCA_022763165.1 Flavobacteriales bacterium | reverse complement strand
TGATTAATTCAATTTAGCAATTATTTTTTGGAGTGGGTGAGAATAGTTTTCAACAAAACATGGAAATCTTATGCTCAGCATTATCTCTGGAAAGAGTTTAATCCTCTACCTTAATCTCAGAAGGTGGAGTTGTATAGAAACCAAGATTTGCGGTAATGCCGCTCCAAATCACAAGGGAATGTTCCCGTGCTTCTTCTTTGGTAACTTATCTACCTTGTTTTTTAGCATCTCGAAGGAACGAATCAACTTATCTCTTGTCATTGAAGGTTCAATTACTTCATCTACATACCCTCTAGCAGCAGCTCTGTAAGGATTTGCGAACATATCAGCATATTCCGCTTCCTTTTCGGCAAGCATGGCTTGTGGATCGTCAGCTTTCTTGATTTCTTTTTTGAAAATAATCTCCGCTGCGCCTTTGGCACCCATGACAGCAATCTCAGCAGAAGGCCAAGCGAAATTCATATCCGCACCTATGTGTTTGGAATTCATTACATCGTAGGCACCTCCGTAAGCCTTTCTTGTAATAACCGTAATTCTTGGGACCGTTGCCTCACTGAATGCATAAAGCAATTTAGCACCATTAGAAATGATCGCATTCCATTCTTGGTCTGTTCCAGGAAGAAATCCAGGAACATCTTCAAAAACTAAGAGCGGAATATTAAAACAATCGCAAAATCTAACAAATCTTGCACCTTTCTTTGAAGCGTGAATATCAAGAACACCAGCCAATACAGCTGGTTGATTGGCCACAATTCCGATAGATTGTCCGGCAATCCTCGCAAAACCAACAACTATGTTCTCTGCATAATCTTTGTGCACCTCAAAGAAACTTTCTTCATCTACAACACCAGTAATGACGTCTCTCATATCATATGGTTGATTCGCATTTTCTGGAATAATGTCGTTCAAGGCTCTCCTTAATTCTGATCCATCATGTTCATATGGTACTCTTGGCGTTTCTTCCTCACAATTCTGCGGAATATATCCCAACATTTTCCGCAATGAACTTATGCACTCCATTTCGTTTGCAGATGCAAAATGGGTAACACCAGACTTTGATGCATGCGTATTCGCTCCTCCCAATTCTTCAGAAGTTACTTCTTCATGAGTTACGGTCTTAACAACATTCGGTCCTGTCACGAACATATACGATGTATTTTCCACCATCCAAATAAAATCTGTCAACGCTGGTGAATAAACAGCTCCTCCTGCACATGGTCCCATAACTGCTGAAAGCTGAGGAATCACTCCCGAAGCAAGAGTATTTCTATAAAAGATATCAGCATATGCGGCAAGCGATACAACACCCTCTTGAATTCTAGCTCCTCCTGAATCATTCAATCCGATAACCGGTGCCCCAGTTTTCATGGCTAAGTCCATTATTCGGCAAATTTTTTCAGAATGTGCTTCTGCCAATGAACCTCCTAATACCGTAAAGTCTTGAGAAAAAACATAAACCAAACGACCATCAATCGTTCCATGGCCAGTGACTACGCCATCTCCATAAAATTTCGTTTTGTCTAATCCAAAGTTGGTAGATCGGTGGGTGACTAAAGCACCAATTTCCTCAAAAGAGCCTTCATCCAACAAAAAGTGAATTCTTTCTCTAGCCGTTAACTTGCCTTTACCATGTTGGGCTTCTATTCTTTTTTCGCCACCACCAAGTTTGGCTTCTTGTAGCTTACCTTTTAACAGTTCAAATGTTTCCGACATCGTTAGTTTTTTGGAGTGACCCTTTGGGTCGGGCTATCCGCTTTATCTCTTGTCATACCTCGGTCTATCCTTCGCCAGGCTCAGGATGACTCAGCAAAAGTGCAGTGCTGAGCTTGACGAAGTACAAACGACAATTATTCACAAAAGTATATCGCTTCTATCCCTCACTCATTTCACCAAAATTAGAAAATAAGCATTGATATTAACCTTGATTGAACGGAAAAACAAAAGCAAGGCCAAAAAAATGGACCTTGCTTTAATAATTAAGAGTGGAAATTCTTAATATATGTCGAACTTGTTTTATTCTATATTCATTTGTCCCATCCAAACAACACTGCCCTTTTTATCTTCACCGATGAAGGTCACTTTGGAGTAATCACTACTCACAACGTGAGAAAAGTTAGGATGTGTGTAATATAGCTGCTTACCTTTAGCGTCTGCTCCAAAAGGAACAAAATCACCCATACTTGCTTTTCCTAAGTCAACCTTAGCAACAGTTGGATAATAGAGCAACTTTCTTTTCGAAACAGTGCCCTCACCAGCAATGTCTAAGAGACCTCCGCCTCCACCGAAATCAAGACCCTGTCTCATACCCTGAATTTCACCATAAATCCAATATAGAGTAGAACCATTTTCATTCTCAACAATATCTTGAGGCGTTAAATTGGCTTTTGACCACTGGTTGTTCTTATCCCTTCGAATACCATATTGTGCTTTCAAAACCCCTTGGTTGTCAAAATGAAACATTACCAAATCCTTGTAATTATCTATAATCTTCATTCTTGGTCCGTCCGGTTTGGCAGGATCAACGGGTACCGATCGTGTTGTATATTTCTGACCAGCAATGATAATTTCATCTTTCTGTGTAACATAAACGATAGATTTCATGAAGTTCTTACCTATGTATTGAGGAGCCTTCTTTTGCGATGGAGGGACTACCGTTTTTTCCTTGAACTCAGTCAAAGGTGTTGCATTAATCCAAACAAGCTTACCGTCAGTCAGCTTCATCATCTGAAAGCTCTTGTATTTAATGTCATCTGGTGCGCCACTATTCGCTGTTAAGGGAGAGTTCATAGGTTGAACATCACTGATATACACCCCGTCTTTGGATGGACCATAGAAGTATACATCCTTTCCATTATTGCTAGCGATCAAGTCCTCAATAACCCAGCCACTTGAAGGGGCATTGATATCAATGTTGCTCTCAATTTTACCCTGCGAATTCAAAATCAGCAATTTGTGTTTTCCTGGATCATCACTTTGAAATTTTCTAGAAAGAATTGACTTTATGGGGGACATGTAAATGGCTATTTTGTGTTTGGAAATATCATAGCCTACCATACCACTATCTAGTACCGCGTCATTGGTTAATGACTTCACAAAGTTAATACCGTAGTTATGTTCAAACTCAAAAGTTTCACCTCTCTCTAAAGTCAAATCGCTCTTAACTTTAAGAATTTCAAATTTTCGACATTGTTCGAATTTTCTACCTTTTGTTTCTCCTTTAGGTGGTTTGTTTCCCACCAAAAGAACAACTTCTCCCGTTTCTAAATTATTGAATCGTTCATATAAGCGAATTCTTCCTCCATCAAGGCCTTGAACCGTTTTTGTTCCCAATACC
>JALEGO010000553.1 GCA_022763165.1 Flavobacteriales bacterium | reverse complement strand
GATTTTTCAGGAGCTGCCAGAGACCTATCAAAGGCTATCATTGCTGATTCTACCGTTGCAGAGTATCACTTTAGGTCTGGAGAGTTTTTATACAAACAGCAAAAATTTGAGAAGGCTCTGAAGAGTCTGAATACTGCTATTTCAATTGATTCTAAAAACCCTATTGCTTTCTATTATCGAGCAGCTTGTAACAAAAAAATGGGCAATTCTGTGGGCACTTGTGATGACCTATGGCAGTCGGCAGAATTGAAATTTGAGAAAGCGGATAAAATGTTTAAAAAACACTGTAAGTGATAAAACAACGATTAATGAGGACAGTTAGACTTGTAGTACTTGGTTTGGGCTTGGGGATGCTTACTTTTTCATGCGGAAATGAGGGCGATTCTGGAAACACTCAAAAACAAAAAACTGAAGGTGCGGAATTTCAAGGGGGCGATGATGAATTTGATGATTTTGACGAAGTTTCTGAATCAACTACGATTTCATTATCCGATCAGGCATTAGAAGCAGTTATTAAATCCATACCATCACCATTGGAGTTCTCTGATAAGCTGGTAATATTGAATGCAGAATTCAATGATAAAATTATCGCTAAGCGCGCCTCAGCGGAAGATTTTATTGGCTCTCATAACAAAGCAATTGTTATGGGAATTTATGGAACAGATTTGAGTTATATTAATATTTTTAAGGAGAACCTAACTGCTGCTCAGTACTATAGTTCAGTTGTTAATATTGCTGAGGATTTGAGAGTCGATCAGTTTTTTAACCTAGAAACAATCGATAAACTCAAGAGCAATGAAGGTAATAAAGAAAAAGTATTGGAAATCATTCGCAGTGGATATAGGGATATTCACAACTATCTTAAAGAACAACAAAGAGACGAGATTAGTTTGTTAATGCTTTACGGTAGCTGGTTGGAATCACTTTATTTGACGCTTAGTGTGCATAACCAACAACAGATAGATCTTTCAGAGATGATTGGTGATCAAAAAATTACCGTTGACAAACTTTTAGCCATTTTCAAGAATTATAAAAGTGATAAAAAAATTCAGGAAATAATTGCTTTCTTGAATACTATGAAAGAAACGTATCAATCTGTTTCTATTAGTTATGAGTATGATGACTCATATACTGAAAAGGCCGATGATCAGAGCGAAGATGTTGATCTTGTGGCGAATGAGATTAAAAAAATAGAGATCACTGAAGATGATATCAAGAACATCTTTAAAGTTTTATCAAAGAAAAGAGATTCTTTTTTCAACAGTTGATCATAAAACTTTGAGAAACCCAGTTTAGGTTCTTTTTGAAATCATTCTTATAATTCTGGGGATAGCGTTAATACGGAGCGCTAAAAATATTAAACCATTTAAAATCCAAATCACTAGGACATTAAACCATAAAGTCGGGAGGTGAGTATCAAAGAAATTCTTGTATGGAGCATATAAATGTGTTCTGTAGTTGATCCCTGAGTTGTGGGGTTTCTCAAATATCCAATCTTTTTTTCTAATAATCATTTCATCGTTTACTATCAGCTCTTTAATTTGATATTTGTTACGTACAACATCCTCCACATACTTATTGTGATGATTATATATGAGTTTCTTATATTCAGCTGAACCTCCTAGCGCCTCCAAAAGACTATCTGTAATTGATTCATGAACTTCTTCCAACTCACGAAGAATATTTTTGATGTCTAACCTTGCGTCTTCCATATCCTGAATGAGCGCATCATAATCACGCGATACTACATGCATTGCCAGGTCCTTATTCATTAAATGATTATCCTCGACCTCATGATGAAGTACATTCCTTACTGCATCGATTTCAGCACGAATTTTTTCCTCATCTATGAGGCCCTCTTCCACTTCATGCTCTAAGGTTAACATTGATTCAGTTGAATCATTTTCATGCAACGCCACTTTGCCTATGAGTTCCTCAATCTTAGGTAAATAATATAATTGTAAATAGTTTTCTTCATTGATCATTTGATCAACCTCATAATAATTCATTTCAAATTTATTGTCTGTAAAGCTAGAAACCATCAACGATTCATAGGCCCACCTTGCCACCATCATGTCAGCTATTAGTGGAACATTTTCTTCACTCCCAAACATCTCATTTAACTCGTCAAAATGAAAAATAGCACCACTTAGGACCATTTGAGGAATGAGTAATACAGGAATGAGGATGTACACTGTGACGGCTCTTTCGAAAAGTGAAGAAACCAAAAGTCCTATTAAAACTGCAGAACAGCCCAATGAAATAAGCACCAACCAATGTTTTAAATAAAGATCATGGAACTGAAGAATTAATTTTCCAATCATTACAAAGCAGAACGTTTGAAAAATGGTGATACTAAATAATAAGACAATTTTCGAGGTCAGATAAGAAGACCAGCTTAAATTCAGAAACGCCTCTCTTTTAAGTATTTTTCGATCCTTAAGTATCTCTTCTGCACTCAAAGTCAAACCCATAAACAAGGAAACGATGACACATATAAATAAGAAGGCTGGAATATTTTTATTGAGTGAAAAGTGATATTCACCAACTTCAGGGTCAGTATAGCGGATTAAATATGAAATGATTATTGCCAAAAGAGGTGCTTCTAAAACATTGATAAGGATATAGTTTAGATTGGCAATTTTTGATTTAAAATCCCTCTTTAAGTACACTTTCACTTGACCAAACCAACTTGGTCTTGAAAGTTCACCAGCCGCTTTCTCAGTGCTTTCTTCAAAGTCCGTATTTCTTTCCGATTTATCTTGAAGGTAAAACTCATTCCATTCTTCTGGCCTAAATTTTCTGTCCTCAAGATACTCACCTTTCTCATTGACGAGCTTTGATTCTATCAAGTTGAATACTAACTCGGTATTCACATTACCACAATTAATACATTCTCCTACTTCAGAATTAACTTGATTCGTTTTTGTTTTAAAATATATCAGTGATTCCACAGGATTCCCATAGTAAATGGGATATCCTCCAACATCTAATATTAATAATTGATCGAACATTTTAAAAATGTCAGAGGAGGGCTGATGGATGACCACAAAAACAATTTTTCCACTTTGTG
>JALEGO010000552.1 GCA_022763165.1 Flavobacteriales bacterium | reverse complement strand
CTCGAAGGAAACTTTAAATATATGCATAAAAAGGAGTGTGTTATGCCTCAAGTAGATATGAAATACAGTGATGATTTGGATATCGATACTAAAAAGCTATTTCAAGAAATAGAGTCAATGATGAATGGAATGGATCACACAGCAGGGGTCTGTAAAAGCCGGGCATATCCGACTAGTGAATATATGCATTCGCATTGTTATGTCCGAGTTTCTGTTTTAAGAAAGCCACATCGAGATCAAAACTTTATGCAAAACTGTTTTGAACAGTTAAATTCGCTTGTGGGTTCGGCTGTTCCAGATGGTGCTTATTATTCGGTTGAGCTTGCCTTTTCAGGGAACTATTATTTTACAGTAAAGAAAGAATCCTGATAGTATCAAACATATACCGCCTATCAAAATTAAATAATCAGAAGGGAAAAGTGTTAATAAGTTTGAGCTAAATCCTGAGATCACCCAAGCGACAGCCATGGCTGAGCCTGAAATTCCCATTACCCAACCCTGCAGCGATTTGTCGACAGCATTTGAGAACAGTGTGAGGAAACTTGAAAATGCCATAATGTCGGCGGTAGCTATAAAAACTGCGATGAGCCGTTGAAGATATTCAAACGGAATCAGTGCTGCGAGAACTTGCCCAGCCCCAGTTAAAAGGCACGTAACAACAGCAATGGTTTCAATGTGAAATCGCTTAGCTGCAAAAGGCATGCCAATCAATATGCCCAAAGCAAATCCTAATCCCAGCATTGTTTGGAATAATCCCAACTGCCAATTAGAGTATCTAAAAGAATAGTGCATGTGGACGATCACAAATTGAAAATAAAGACTAAATCCAATTTGCATTAAAATGAATAGTAGAGCGATGCTTCGAACTTTTGGGTGACGGAACATTTCAGCAAAAAAAGTGATAGGTCGAGTTACCGAAAGATGTTTATCTGTTTTGATTTGAAACGTTTCCTTTAAATCCCTTAATATTTGGCATAGAGTCTAATGTTTTAAAGATCGGTGTTAAAGATATTTATAAATATCAATCTGAACTAGCCCTGAAATTAACTTTATCATACCATTGCGAAAATATTTTGGTCCCGCATTATAATTAATCAAAAATAGGATGTTTTTTGATGAAAAAAATTACTCTTCTATTATGTTTACTTTTGCTGCCAGCGCTTAGTGTGGGGTCTGATTTTGATAGAGATTATTATGAAAAAACGAATAATAACGTTTCAATACTGCCGTCAGAACAATACTTTTTCTATGATGAAATTACACCAGCTGGTTCAGTTACAGACAATGACGGAGGTAGTTTGTTTGGGGTGACAATTGATTTCAGAAAAAGTATTAGCAACTTTGTTCTTGGATTAAATGCGGACTACTACCAAGGCAAAGTGAGTTACATGTTTTTTCCGATGGGCATGTCACCTGTTATGCAGTCGCCAGATCAAACATTATTTAGTTATGCTATTTCTCTTTTAAGACCCATTTTGATTGCAAAAGTCGCCGATGGTATGGTTGTAGAACCATTATCAAAGCTAGGTCGCCGCCAATGGGAAAGAAACACTTCGCCAGAAAATACCATTGCTTCCTATGAAGAAATTTATTACAACTATTTTTATGGTGCAGGGCTAGGTTTAGTCTTCTTTGTAAAGAAGCTTTATATCTACACGCAAATTATATTGGGTGGCACTATCCAACCTCAAAATGGTTCCTATGTTTTACAGCAACTTGATCCAGTTGTTCGTTTAGGCCCAAAGTTTCGTTTTGAGACTTTATTATAGCTAAGATATAAACTCACCAGAAAGTGGATGCTTGTTTCTTTTATTAACTATACACGCTTCACTTATGGAGGATCGATGCCAGCATCTTTGCCGACAGCAGAGCCTCAGAGTAAAACACAACAGGTTAAATATGGTATAGGTGTTTCTTATGGGTTTGAGTAAAGTGTGCTTACTTATTTTAGTAGATATGGGTCGTAGTCAGTAAAAGGGCATAATTCTCTTTTCTTTATTTGGTAATATATTTGTTGTTCGCAAAGTTCCATAATCCATTATTATCAAGAATTTTTATAACTTCCCTTCTGCTGTGAGCTTTCAGTTTCTTTTTTAATTGAAGGAAGTAAGTTTCAATTGTTCGGTGTGATTTATTAATGATTGTGGAAATTTCTTTTGATGAGTAGCCTCGTAATGTAAGAAATAGGCTCAAATATTCGGTTCGGTTTATATGTATTATGCGACCATCGGCAATAATCTCGATAGTATTAATTGTTGTATTATCTATAAATTTTTGAATATCATCATTATCTATATTCTTAGGTATGACACTTTTGTTGTCATACAAGTTTGGTTTCTTGATGGGTACATAAGGTTCAGCTTCTATAATAATATCACTCGCTTTTTCTTTAAAATAAAAACTAAATCTCTCAAGTAAATCATACTTATTGAAATAAAAGTTCAAGATGCTCTGATTTTTTTCTGATGTGGCGAAATGAAAATAGTCAACATAGTCATCGTGCTTTTGAATTAATGCGAGACCATTGTGGATATTAAAATTTTGCATAGCGTCATTAATGACAGGGTTCTTGGGGTTTGTGAAATGACCAAGAAATTTATTATCTAAACATTCGTCGCTGTTATTATAAAAAGTGAGATTTTGATATTGATTATTGAAATAGTGCCTTAACCAATCAGCCCTTGTTCCAAGCGATAGTCTCTTCCCATCAAAATAAATTCGTATGAAGTTAAAAAAATTGATGGGAGTTGTTTCAAAAAGTGGTTTTGAGATTGAAACAATGTCGTTAGTAAAGTTAATCGACTTATGATTATCAGTGGTGATTAGCTGAGTATTCATTTTATTCCCTCCGTCGCATTGCTTGTCTGATTTTTAGTATAGATACCTCGTATAGGGGGTCACTCAGTAAATATTACTAATGAAAGTTCAGTTTTGTGTTCTATATTTTTAGCATAAACAAATTGTTTTTAGGGGAAAAGATATGCCAAAACAATGGTCTACAAAAGATTTAGAGGTCTTGAAACCTGTAACTGAACTTCGTTCAGGTATTGGTCGATTTCATTTTACTGATGATTATTCAGTTTTTCATTACAGTAAAATGCCAGATCAAATCCCGCAGAAAGGAGAGGCACTATGTCAGATGGCTATTTACAGTCTTTCATTGCTTGAGAAAAGTAAGATTCCTACTCATTTTATTCGACAAGTATCAGAACGCTGTATTGAAATAAAGTTGTTAAGACATTTATACCCCCAAAAAAATGAAATTAGAAGTAATGAGAAAAACTATCTTGTACCTCTTCAAGTTATTTGCCGCAATTATTTGCCTAGTAACGCTTCGCTTCATAGGCGATTAGAAGAGGGTAAGGTAAAACTTTCAGATGTGGGTCTGAAAAAACTTCCTGCAGTAAATGAAAAGCTAGATAAGAAAATTGTAGAATTTACAACAAAGTTAGAAGAAATTGATCGATTTATTTCATATGAAGAAGCACAGGATATGGCAAAACTTAGTAATAATGATTTTGATAACTTAATTAATATGACATTGAGAGTTAATGACGTAATTTCAAAACATGCTGAAATTCGTTCGTTGGTGCATGCAGACAGTAAAATTGAATTTGGTTTTGATGATAAAAGAAGTCTAATGATAGTTGATACAGTTGGCACACCTGATGAAAATAGGTTTCTACATCAGGGAATTAATATATCGAAGCAAGTATTTAGAGATT
>JALEGO010000055.1 GCA_022763165.1 Flavobacteriales bacterium | reverse complement strand
TAGAAGAAACTATACATTAAGGCTTTATTTCTAATGATTTTATTGATAGCCTCCTACTCATTAAGTCGGAGATTGAAATGAGCAAAAAGAAAAAGAGTTTTTTAGTTCCTGTTGCTGCTTTAGCTGCTTCAGTTGCCATGAATGCCAATGCAAATGTAGACCTAGATGTAAAAGGGTCTTCAGCTAATGAACTCATAAAGATTGAACGTTCGAATGTAGATTTTGTTCTAAGCAATTCGGCATCTTCAAAAGACAATCAGCAAATGGCTGGGCATTATTCTCATAGGTCTCATAGCTCTCACAGTTCTCATAGTTCTCACCGTTCGCATTATTCAGGGTACTAAAATGCCCTCATCCAAAGTTGTTTTTGATGGTTCAGTTTATTCTTTGGATTCCATCAAGAGGGCTTTATACAAATTCGCTGATAAAGGGCTTTTTGAGTTAAAAAAAAGTGACTCTGAAGTTGTTGTTGAGGTTGTTAGCCTTTCTGATGGCCAATGCGCAGAGAGCCTCTTAGGCCAACTAAGAAATGAAGTCATAGACCAAGATCTTCGAGAAATGGTCAAGAATGAGACCCAATCCATTAGGGAGCTAATTCTTGCAAATGCTTTTAGCAAAACCAAGATGGTGTCTTCTGAATAATGCTTTCGAGTAAATTCTCATCCCTTGAAAACTATTATTCATCTACAAGTGAATCTACATACTCATTGCTTCCTTGCAGATTTACACCTTTAGACAATTACCAAAACTACTTGGTCAGCAATGATGTTGGAGAACACTTAGTTCTCAACAGAGAGTCTCTTCATCAGTATTTGAATAAACAACTAACTCCCGACTCAGCCATATATAAAGAGTTACAAAGCAAGCACTTCATATATGACGAAGATAGCAAAGTCGCTTTAGAGCTTCTGTCATTAAAATACCGAACTAAAGCCAGCGTTTTTTCCAGCTTTACCGCTCTACATATTTTTGTGGTCACGCTCAGATGTGATTACAGTTGTCCGTATTGTCAGGTTTCTCGCCAATCAAGCGATAAAGAAGCTTTCGATATGAAACAAGAAACGGCTATGAAAGCCCTAGAGCTAGTATTTAAGAGTCCATCACCTCAAATCAAAATTGAATTCCAAGGTGGTGAATCCCTACTTAATTTTGATCTGATTCAAACTATAGTTTTTGAAGCAGAAAAAATGAATGTTGCTGAAAAACGGGATCTTCAGTTTGTAATTGCCACCAACCTGACTCCATTGAATGAACAGGTTTTAAAGTTCTGCCTAGATCACGACATCTTCATTTCTACATCTCTAGATGGCTCTCAAGATTTACACGATGCAAACCGCCCTAGAAAAGGAGAAAGTGGCTATCAGTTAACCCTAGAAGGGATACAGCGTGTACAAAAGTATCTAGGGAAAGATCGTATCTCGGCATTAATGACAACTACGGAACTCAGCCTTAAAGATGTAAAAGCAATAATTGATGAATATATGAGGCTTGAGCTTGATGGTATTTTCTTACGTCCATTAAGTCCATACGGTTTTGCGGTCAAGACTAAGCAAATTGAAAAATACGATGCTATTAGGTGGTTAGATTTTTATAAAGAAGGACTCGATTATATTATCGATGTAAATCGAAGAGGCTGTTTCTTCCCAGAACATTATACGGCATTAATTCTCAAAAAAATGTTTTCCGCTCTACCTGCTGGATACGTTGATCTTCAATCTCCAACTGGAGCAGGCATCAGTGCGGTTGTTTATAATTATGATGGAGATGTTTATGCTTCGGATGAAGCTCGAATGCTTGCAGAAATGGGAGATAAAAGCTTTCGTATTGGGAATGTTAATCAAGATAGTTACGAAGAGATTTTTGCCTCAGATGTGTTGCTGGATGTAATAGAGGAATCCGTAGCAGAAAGTTGTCCTCAATGTTCTGAGTGTGCCTTTTTACCATTTTGTGGTACAGATCCAGTTTATCACTACGCCACTCAGAAAGACATAGTAGGGCATAAAGCTTTTAGCGGTTTCTGCACAAAAAATATGTCGATAACCAAGCATATTATAGACAAACTACAAAATGATTCTAAAGCCAGAGATGTGTTAATGAGTTGGATATAGACGTGCTAAAGTTATATTCGAGGAACAATAAGTTTTTATCTCCACCAACCTACCTTAACCCTTCAATTTTGAGGGTGACCAAGAATGTGTTTCTGCCTGATGCCATTCAAGATAAGTACGCACTGTTATGTGAAGACCCGACTACACTCAGTAAACAAAGCAATTTTCGATATATTTTAGTTGTAAGTTCTAACGGCAAAGAAACCAACTATCCATCAAACACGATACTATTAGATGAAGAGCTTTCCTATTTAGACGAAGGCGACGTAATCAAAGTTAATCCGACAAATAATGGGATTAATTCAATTTACAGGCGTAATGCGAACGCCAATAGCTTTCTTGTGACGGAGAGATGTAATTCATACTGTTTGATGTGTTCTCAGCCCCCCAAAAACGTAGATGATGGTTTTTTAGTTAATGAGATCCTTCAGGCTATTCCTCTTATACCTAGAGACACTAAAGAAATAGGGCTTACAGGAGGAGAGCCAACACTTGTTGGAGAGCGGTTCTTTGATATGGTGCGCTCATGCAAACAGCATTTGCCAGATACATCCGTACACGTTCTTTCAAACGGTAGAACATTCAAAGATCTGGATTTTGCTTATAAGCTCTCACAAATAGGACATCCCGATTTAATGATTGGGATACCTTTATACTCTGACATACCACAAATTCATGAATTCGTCGTACAAGCTAAAGGCTCTTTTGATGAAACTATTAGCGGCATACTGAATTTAAAGCGTTGCGGAGTAAAAGTTGAAATTCGGTGCGTCATACACAAACAGACATATGAGCGCTTACCTCAATTAGCGGAGTTTATATCTAGAAACCTGCTTTTTGTGGATCATGTCGCTTTAATGGGGCTTGAGATCATGGGCTTCACTAGAGCAAACCTAGACGAACTATGGATTGACCCAGTAGAATATCAAGAGCAGTTATCAGAAGCGGTTAAAATTTTAAATAGAAATGCTGTCTTCACTTCAGTGTACAATCATCAACTCTGCCTCTTGCCTGAAGAACTACACCGATTCTCTGTCAAAAGTATTAGTGATTGGAAAAGCGAATACATAGATGAGTGTCAAAAGTGTTCTAAGCTAGATGAGTGTGGGGGATTCTTTTCTTCGAGCGCAAAACACAAATATAGCGACCACATATCTGCTTTCGGATAATAACAATTACGCCCAAGAATAGCATTTAAAGCCCATATAAAGCGATTCTAGCTATGGTCTAAGTGTTTTGCCTAGGATGTGGCAGAAATAAATTCTGATAAAAAATTTTGGCTTTTTTTCTAGTCCAAATCCATCTTGGTGACAAATTCAGCTAGGGTCATCCCCAAGCCTTCAGCTATTTTCTTCACTGTATACATTGCTGGGCTTCTTTGGCCAGATTCTATCTTCGATATCGCCTGTCTTGAGATGCCTGTTCTGGCCGCTAATTTTTCGTGGCTTATATCTCGCTTCGCACGTTCGTTTTTTAACGTAGAAACAAGCTTTTTCTTATATTTTTCCAGATCGTCTTTCATGATGGCCTCACAATAGTTCTATCAGTGAGGTCATTCATCTGAACTATTGGTGCTGCACCAGAAGTTTACATAAAGTCGTTGCCTTTACATCTTCAGATTGTTATCTCTATACGCACCAGAAGTTTACATTAATCATATTGGAGAAGAAGTTATGGCAATGGTTGCGTGTCCAGAATGTAAAAACGAGGTGTCAGATAAGGCATTCAAATGTCCCCATTGTGCGGTTGTCTTAAGACAGGCAAAACGAGGCTTCTTCGGTAAACTATTTAAATATGGCTTCATCTTATTCAACATTATCATGATCTATTCCATGTATTCTGGCATGGATGCGGCAACAGACAAAATGCAGGGAATGCATGGGGCAGAACAAACTGGAGCAGCTATTGGAACAGGCATTGGCGCTTTCATGCTTGGTGTTATCTGGGTAATGGGTGACATCATTCTTGGCCTCGCTGTTTTGTTTACACGCCCAAAAGAGAAGTAATTATGCCTAGAATCCTTGCTACATTGTGTGCGATGCTAATCGCCACCACATCTTATGCTGACGAAGCTTCAATTCAGAAAAAAGCTGAAGGATTAGCCTATCATTTCGCTGAACAGCAATGCTTTGCCGTTCCTCTGATGATGGCTATGAAATACTATAAAGAGATTACGACTGGTGGAGATGTAGAATCGGTTCACCAAGGGTTCGTAAAAGAGTTTAGTGAACTGGTGAATGGCGCAAAGAGCGAAATCAAAGCTGGCACAGCAAAGCCACTAGCTCCAGCCTTGATAACATCATTTACCTATTTTACGGAATTATCAGAAAGAATGAAGATAGATACTCAACGGCGCATTTATCATAATATTGATTCGATGAATGAGCGCTTCAGCATGAAATGTCTGGAGGATTTGAGAGCGAAGTTAATTCCTGATCTTCTGACTGTTGCTGAAGCAGTAGAAGAAGAACAAAAGAACCCCAAAAGTGAGCCTGAAGAAAAGGTGCTAACTGAAGAAGAAAAGCAAAAGATTCTAAATGATCCTAAGCTTCGTGATGCATTCTACGCAGATTGTAAGAAAGAGCATGATCCAGTGACCTGTACAAACTTTTGGTATTATCAATTCGATTAGTCACTAGTCTTCATACATCCAAGCATTTTCTTCATCATGCTGTTTACACCTGTTTGGGTAGTCTATGGCTATACTAATCTGGCCAGCGATTGATTTATTAGGGCAATGGATCACAAATCCATCATGCTGAGTGCTGATTTTGTAATCTGTAGTGCCTGTAGACTCTATCTGCTCTCTAATAGCTTTCTCTTCAGCATATAAATCGAGTCTTTCTAGATAGAAAATATTCTGAGTGCTTGGCACATAGAACTTTACCCAGTCTGGATACATATTTGATGATTCAATTTGAATTACGTCTTCCATACAAACCTTTCCTTTGTTAGAGTAACAAGGTGTATGGAATTCAGATACACAACGCTGAAGCGGTATGAGATGTGGTAGTTTCTACGCTTCAGGTTTTTCTTAGATTGTTACTCTATTCTAATTCGCTTGTTTGCTGATAGCAAACATATGTTGTTGCTTGTCATCAAAGGGCGGTTTTAAACCACCCTTTATCATAGTGAACAACAAGGAGGGACTCCTAGTAAGAGGATTCTATTTCTCGTTTAATTTCCCATAGAATGTCTTTGATTTCTTCTACTGTAAGATCATCAGAATGAGTAATGCCTTTATATTTTTTACAGTCATTACTAAGATTTCTGAATGAATAATTTTCATCTGTAGCTTCCCAGAATCTCAGAGCTTCTTCTAGTGTTTCGTATCTGTCCATTAAAGTTATGGCTTCTCTTATTATTGTCATGTTTTTTACCTTTTTATTGAGTGGTTAATGTTTTTTGGAGTGATTTCCTGATGTATTCAGACTTGTTGATTCCAGCCAGTTGACTAGCTAAAGCCAGACATTCATTTAGTTCTTTAGATACCCGAATACTGATTTCTTCAGTCTTCTTACTTGCTATATGATCATCATTTAATGATTTTTCATTCTTCCTTTGTCTAAGTTTCCTTAAAGTATCATTTATGTTTATTTGCTTTATCTTTTTCATATCGTATTTCCTTTATCTTATTGTTATTATTAAATTGTTATCTATCTAAAATAGATATTTTAAACATACTTAAAAATTGCTATCTGGGATTTCCAGAAGCATTCTAAGTTCTTCGGTATTGACTCCTAAACAACCCAATGCGTGGCACCAGATTGTTGGATTTAGCAGTCTATCGAGTGGTAAAAAAGTCCTCCATACTTTCAATGCGAATGCATTCATTCGGTTTAAAGCTTTCTTCACTTAGGGTTTCTTTTAGGCAATATTCACATACTTTTCGCAGGTCATATATTTCTTGCCCATCAATTGTGGCGCCATTTAATTTGATTCTTCTTAATGCCGTTTTGATTTCATCAAGAATGTGATCCAATTCAAAATAATGATTCTTTAACAAAATGTGATAATGAGCGTTGCTGGACACATGCTCTAGAAAGGCAAACCCCGTACATCTTTTATGTTTGTTGGTAGTTTTTTGAAAACTTTTGCCAATCAGGTTTCTATCAGTTCTTCCCATGACCTTCTTCAAGATAGATCGATAATAACTCTCAATGACCTCTGGTTTGCATTGAAGGTTTTGGTGTGGAGTATTGGGACGTAATCGATGATCTGGGTTAAAAGCTATTGTGATAAAATAGTTTGGTTGAAATGCTTCCAGCGCTTCTACCCATTCGTTTTTATATGCTTCTGTCCTTAAACGCGCACGATTTTTCTCTGTTCTTCTCTTAATGGTCATTTTCTGACTCTTCTTATTTTTGTTCGTATTCTTATTTATAAAAATTCAAATTTCATGAGGCACATTTTTTGT
>JALEGO010000551.1 GCA_022763165.1 Flavobacteriales bacterium | reverse complement strand
TAATGGCGTTGCTGCGGCTGAAATCGCTGCAAATGCAGTCGGAAATTCTGAAATGGCTGATAACGCAATTGGATCGGCAGAAGTTATTGCAAATTCATTGACTGCTGCTGACTTAGCCGCAAACTCCGTTGCAGCATCAGAAATCGCAGCTAATGCAGTAGGAAACTCCGAAATGAACGATAATGCTATCGGATCGGCAGAATTAATCAATGGTTCTATTGCCTTAGTGGATCTTTCTAACATGGGTGCAACTACCACTGGACAAGTTCTGGTTTGGAACAATACAACATCCTTATGGGAATTGAGCACTGGAGCCGGAACAACTCCAGCTGGAGCAGCTGGCGGAGATCTTACTGGTACATATCCTAATCCGAGTATTGCTAATGATGCAGTGACTTCAGCTAAAATAGCTGCCAATACCATTGTAGCTGCGGATATCGCAACGAATGGCGTTGGTGCTGCTGAAATTGCTGCTGGCGCGGTAGGACAATCTGAAATCGCAACTGACGGTGTAGCCGCGGCTGAGATTGCTGCAAATGCAGTGGGCGCATCTGAAATTGCAGCAAACGCTGTTGGAAATTCTGAAATGGCTGACAATGCAATTGGATCTGCAGAAGTTATTGCAAACTCTTTAACTGCTGCAGACCTAGCAGCAAATTCTGTCGCAGCATCTGAAATTGCAGCCAATGCAGTAGGAAACTCCGAAATGAACGACAATGCCATTGGATCAGCTGAACTTATAAATGGTTCTATAGCTCTTGCCGATTTATCGTCTATGGGTGCAACCACTACCGGACAGGTATTGGTATGGAATAATACAACCTCATTATGGGAATTGAGTACTGGAGCAGGAACAACTCCATCGGGAGCTGCAGGTGGTCATTTGACTGGAACATATCCGAATCCGTCTATCGCAAACAGCGTTGTAACAAGCGCTCATATTGCTGCTAATACAATTGTAGCTGCGGATATTGCAACGAATGGAGTGGGTGCTGCTGAAATTGCTGCTAATGCTGTTGGAACTTCGGAAGTTCAGGATAATTCTTTAACAGCCAATGATTTGGCCGTAAACTCAGTTGGATCTTCTGAGATTGCAGCCAATGCAGTATTAGCATCTGAAATTGCTGCAAATGCCGTTGGAAACTCAGAGATGAATGATAATGCAATTGGAACCGCTGAAATTATAAATGGATCCATCGGCTTAGCTGATTTATCTACGATGGGCGCGACTACTACAGGACAAGTAATGACTTATAATCAGGTTAGTGCAGACTGGGAAATAAGTTCTGGTGTTGCACCGAGTGGAACTGCCGGAGGACATTTGACAGGAACTTATCCTAATCCGTCAATCGCAGCTGGTGTCGTAACTGGCACACATATTGCCGCAAATACGATTACTGCTGCAGATATAGCGACTGATGGTGTTGCTGCCGCAGAAATCGCAGCGAACGCAGTAAATGCATCAGAAATAGCAGCGAACGCTGTCGGAAATTCTGAGATGGCTGATAATGCCATTGGAACAAATGAAGTGATCAACAACTCCCTTACTGCCAATGATCTAGCAGCAAACTCTGTTGCAGCATCCGAAATCGCAGCCAACGCAGTTGGAAACTCTGAAATGGCAGACAATGCGATTGGCTCAGCCGAACTTATAAATGGCTCTATAGCTCTTGCCGATTTATCTTCGATGGGCGCTACAACTACTGGACAAGTGCTTGTTTGGAACAATGGAACTTCACTATGGGAATTAAGCACAGGTGCAGGAACTACCCCATCTGGCACTGCTGGAGGACATTTAACTGGAACGTACCCGAATCCATCAATTGCGAATGGAGTAGTAACTGGAACACATATAGCGGCCAACACCATTACAACGGCAGACATTGCGACAAATGGCGTTGCTGCTGCGGAAATCGCGGCTGGTGCTGTTGGAGCTTCTGAACTTGCCACAAACGCTGTAACAAATGTTGATATGGCTGACAATGCGGTAGGAAGTGCGGAAATTATTAATGGATCAATAGCTTTAGGTGATCTTTCCAATATGGGAGCCACTACTACTGGTCAGCTTATGACCTGGAACCAAGGCACAACAACATGGGAAATCAGCTCGGGAGCAGCACCTTCTGGTGCAGCAGGTGGGCATTTGACTGGAACTTACCCAAATCCATCCATAGCAAATGGTGTAGTAACTGGAACGCATATTGCAGCGAATACGATTACCGCTGCTGATATTGCGACCAACGGTGTTGCTGCAGCCGAAATTGCAGCTGGTGCAGTTGGAGCTTCTGAACTGGCCACTAATGCAGTAACAAATATTGATATGGCTGACAATGCAGTGGGAAGTGCTGAAATTATTAACGGTTCCATCGCAGCTGCTGATTTGAATCAAATGGGAGCTGGAGTGAACCAAGTCTTAAAGTGGAATGGTACAGCATGGGCACCTGCTGCTGACGCTGGAGGTTCTGGAACGGTAACTAGTGTAGCAACAGGTTCAGGGCTTACAGGAGGACCTATTACTGGAACTGGAACAGTTTCGATAGCTACAGGTGGAGTTACAGCTACTCACATTGCCACAGATGCAGTTGCTGCTGCAGAAATTGCGGCTGGTGCTGTTGGAGCCTCAGAGCTTGCCACCAATGCTGTTACAAACATCGATATGGCTGATAATGCAATTGGAAGTGCTGAAATTATTAATGGATCTGTAACCGGCACTGATATTGCTGCTAACACCATTACTCAGGCAGATATTGCTACAAATGGTGTTGCAAGTGCTGAAATTCAGGACGGAACCGTTGCCAATGCTGACTTAGCAAGTGGTGTAGGTGGAATTTATAAGAGTAATGGAACTGTGGCGGATGGAAGAGCGGTGACGCTTTCTGGTTCGCTGGATTTTGGAAGTCAGGTATTGTACCTTGATGCTTCTCCAAGACAAATAACACATGCGGGAGAAGGAATTACAAGTAGTAACAGTACAAGTGGAGTTCCAGCAAGACTGATTGCTAACGTTGGGGTAGGTACGGGTGATGCGATTACTCAATATAGAAATTTAGGAACAAATGAATGGACTGTAGGTTTTGATAATAGTGATGGTGATGAGTATAAGATTTGCCGAGGAGGAACAATGGGAACTTCTGAGGCCTTTTCTATTAACTCATCAAACGTAATTAGAATCAACAATGCCTATAACCTACCAAATGCAGCTGCAGGTTCGCCAACAACACAATTTTTAAGAGGCGATGGAACATGGGGAACTCCTGCTGGTGGTTCTGGTGACATTACGGCAGTAAATGCTGGTTCAGGAATGTCAGGTGGCGGAACTTCAGGTTCAGTGACTCTTACCAATGCCGATCCTGGACGTTGGACGCAAGGAGCTGGCACTTTATACCCAGATCTTGAGACCCTGGTTAACGTTGGTATTGGAACTTCCAGCCCTGTATCGGCATTCGAAGTCTGGGATAATAGTGGTTCAACTGAAATGAACGTTACGGCAGGTGGATTTTCAACGACTAACGATGCGATCATATCATTTAGAAATGGAACTACTGATGAATGGACAATAGGTTTCGATGACAGTGATGGAGACGAATTCAAAATCTCTAGAAGTGGTGCTTTGGCAACTAACGAAGCATTTAGCATCAACGCAAGTAACGTAATCAGAATCAATAATGCCTACAATTTGCCTTCAACGGCTGCAGGCTCACCAACAACTCAATTTTTAAGGGGTGATGGAACTTGGCAAACTGTAAGTGGAGGTGGTGATGGAGATGGAATCTACGATGGTAGTGGATCTATTACTGGTGCTAGAACTGTAACACAAAGTACAACTCAGACATTCGTTTGGAACTTAACAAGTACTGGAGATTTTGATATCAGAGATAATGGAACTTCAGCACTTTTTGTTAGGGATAATGGTAACGTTGGTATTCAGAATAATGCACCATCGTTTGCCCTAGATGTTGGAGGCCAATTTGTTGATGTTGGTAATGGAACGCAATCAGGTTATAAAATTAATGGTTCAACAGTTTTAACGAAACAAAGTAACATAAACTCAGTTTGGGTGGCCAACAGAAACACTTCGACTAGTGGAAATGCTAATACCGTTGTTGGTGTTCAGTCATTTGGTAAATCACAAAACACAAGTTTGGAGAATGTTGCTCTTGGATATTCATGTGCATTTGAATGTACTACTGGTGATTACAATGCATATGTTGGTTCCACTTGTGGACAAGAACAAATTACTGGATCAAACAATGTTGGATTTGGAACATTTGCTGATGGCTGGGCAACCGGTGGTAGTAACAATACCACAATAGGTGGTAACTCCAGTTTTGCTGGTGTGGGCAGAACAAGTTCTAGTTGTGTCTATTTAGGTACTTCCGCTGGAGCGAACAACACCACTAGTAGCAGACTTTATATTGACAACAGTTCTACTGCTAGCCCATTAATATTTGGAAACTTCGGAACAAATGCAGTTACAATAAACGGTTCTTTAACTGTTACAGGAACAGTTTCTAAAGGTGGCGGTTCATTTAAAATTGATCACCCAAATGATCCTGAAAACAAGTACCTCTACCATTCATTTGTTGAAAGTCCCGACATGATGAATGTTTACAATGGAAATGTGGAGTTAGATCTTAACGGAGAAGCCGTCATTACAATGCCAGATTATTTCGGTGATTTGAACGAGGAGTTTAGATATCAGTTAACCTGTATTGGAGGCTTTGCAAATGTTTATGTGAAGGAGGAAATGAATGGAAATCAGTTTTCAATAGCTGGCGGAACTCCTGGATTGAAGGTTTCATGGCAAGTTACAGGTATCAGAAAAGATCCTTGGGCTCAAGCGAATAGAATCACACCTGTTGTTGACAAAAAAGAAGATGAAAAAGGATTCTATCAAAATCCAGAATTGTACGGATATGGTCCTGAAAAGAGTATAGGATATGGACGTGAAAAGTTTGCTTATGAGCAAAACAACCCTGGAAGAAGCTTCGATGCTGAAATTGAAAGACAAAAGAGATGGGCAAAAATGGATCGAGAAGACGTGAAGAAAGAATTGAGAGAAATTCTGGATTCTTTTAAAGAATTAGAAAAATGGGAAAAAGAAGAATTGCAACGTTTGAAAAACGAAAACATTCACATGACGGGAAGTGACGGCAATTCAAGTGCTCCACTTAATGCAAAACCAAACACTAATACATTAGAAAGAGAATAACGACCGACACATAACAACTACTGGAGAAGGCTTGCTTGGCAAGCCTTTTTTTATGCCGAAAATTTAGTTTTCAGTTTAAGAAATGGTCTTTCCAGAATCAAGTAAAACAAACGACTTAGCAGCAATGTCACTATCAATGCGCCAAGAGTGAAACTCCAAAAATAGTAATGTGTGAACGTTATATGAAAGTATTTGACACATACATAAATTGTCAAAATGGGCAACATATGAAAAAGATAGGCTCCGTAACTCAGTTCCCTACCCCATCTAGACAAACGTTTTAGTTGAACAAGTTTGAAAGGAGAGTTTAAGCCGTAATTCTGTTCAGCAATGATGAAAACAAAAAACAAGGCATATGTTAGGGCTAAAATTCCACGATTCCCTGAATATGACCAACCCATCTCAACAAAAACAGCTTGATTAAAATAAGTAAATACTATCATTACAATGTAAATCAGCACGATAAGCAACTTTGGCAAATTCGCAATAATTGATTTAAATTTTTGATTTCGTGCAAGTATTGAAAGCATTCCACCCGAAGCCAAAAACATCAAAGCTGCTAAAGAATGATAATCCAAAAAATCCGAGGTGGATATACTGTAATATGCAAACGATATCCCTATCAAAATTGGCAAAATGATCGGCAGAAGCCTTTTGCTTAAAAAGCCAAAAACAACTGGCCAAATGATATAAAACTGCTCCTCGATAGCCAACGACCATTGCACACCCAATGCAGGGTTAGGATAACCATTCACGAATATGTCGTAATTCGCTAGAAAGAAAAAGAAATTCAAATACCGTCCCTCATTGGAAGCCATTTGTAAGCCTATGGACTCTAATGTGAAGGGCACAATAAAAAAACCAATCAGTATTGATATATAGTAAAGCGGCCATATTCTAAGAATGCGCCTCAAATAGAACTTCCCAATATGAAATCCTCCAGGCTTATCCCGCTCGACTAAAATCAAGTGCGTTATCAAAAAGCCACTCAAAACAAAGAAGAAAGCCACTCCCAGTTTTCCTCCCTGACCATTAAGAGTTAGAATGACAAAAATCCAATCGAATAATTCATCTGTCTGACCCTTAGGTTTAAAATAGTAGCTAGCATGGTAAAAGAATACGGTTAGAAAGGCCAAAAATCTCAAGCCATCTAAGTTCTCAAAATATGCTCTTTGCTGCATTTTACAAATATAGCGTAATGGAATATTTCAAATCTTCAATCAATTCAATACCTGAATTGCCGCTTGTTTTGTTTCATCATGCTCTTCATAAGAACGATACAAATGATGTGGAACCGCATCGATTTGAGGGATATTATTCACGTAATAATCCAATACAGGAAACTTCACAGTTCGATATCGACCTTTTTCTAAGAAATAATAAAAGTATCTTGTTGGAACTTCTGTCCACATTTTCCTGAAACAAACTAAATCCGCTTGGAATTTCAAGTCTTCTTCAAACCTGATTTTTTTAAATCCAATCAATACTTTAGCCTTGAAATAATACATCCATGTGGCCTCTGCGTAGTTGGTCGCAATATTGAAATCTTTCATTCCCTTCTCCTCTATAAATGTTACAAGATGATCTACAGGACCTTTGTAGGAAACGAAGAGCCCCTTCCAACAATTCAATATGTGCCTAGCTTTGGTAGTTCTATAATTCTTATCAAGAATATTTTTTTCCTTAAATGTGATAAAAAGCGAGATGAGTATTAGCACTAAAAAGCCCACTGAGTAAACTCTCTTAAAACGGATATGCGAGAAGGCGAAACACAACACACAAAGGACTAAGGAAAAATTCATTAAAACAACCACTGGGAGGTAATATCTCGTGAAGAGTTCTGGAATGGGCGAAAAACATATCAAACCAACATAAAACAGAATGAAAACGTTTGTGATCACGACTATCACAGACATCCTATTTTCAGTTGATCTTGCAAACCAAATCAAGGATAAAAACCAAAATAGGAGCATTTCATACTTCAGCAAATATGATATCATTGAAATGAAATTCTTTGAAAAACTTGTTTCATTTACCTCATTCCAAACACCAATGACTTTGTAAAAAAATAAAAAAGGCACAACCAGCAAAACTGATATTAGCAAGACCCCTACCCTCTTTATTAAGAGGTTATTTGAAACACCCAACCTCCATTTTGAATAAAGTAAAAGAAAAACGACTGTTCCAATTGCAACAAAAAAAGAAGGAAAAAGATTATGAAACATCAACTGAAATAAAATCACCAACCAAATATTGACCTTCAAAGTACTTTTTTTCTTCTCCCAGTTGTTCCATAGTGTGAGCAGATTGTTGAGAAAAATCGCAATCAAAAAAATCTGCAGAGCATAATACCTGAGATCTCTGAGATGTAGAATGGTTGTGAAAGAACAGGAATAAACCAAGAGAAATAATAGTATGAAAACAGTCTTTCGCTTATACGAGGAAAAGCATTTTAATCCAAGCAACATCAAAGAAATTAATGCCCCAAAGCCGATCAGAGCATTGGGGAATCTGGCCCAAAAAGATTTCCAATAAATAGTATCGCAGTTTTGAGAAATAGCAACAAAAGGAACCAAAACATAATAATTCAACCAACCCAATTCTACATTGGCATTATACCTTTGATTCACAAGCAAAGGCTCGCCCTCCGCAACTGGACCTTGGTAAAGTAGGTTTTTACCATCATCCGCTATTGGATAACCAAACTCAAGACATCTTTTGGCAAATTCAGCAGTGTAAGCTTCATCATTCCAAAGCACATTTGAACCCAATTGAGAAAACAATGAAATACCTACTGAAATGGTAAAAATCGCAATCGACAACCGAAAGTATATCCTTGAGCCAGACATCCAGCACAAGATATAACAATACTCTTTTAGCAGAGAATTATGAGAGAACTACAAACAAGAAAGCGCCTCAAATCGGAAACACTTCTTCATCAAGGCGCTACATCCTCCATTTTAAAATTCTTTGCTCTAACGAGCCTATTTTTGAATTATTGTTTTGTAAAATTCTAACCTGACTATGGTTTCAAAATAACTAGCTTATGAACACTAATTTCTTGTTGGTCTTCAAATTCAAGAAAATAAGTACCATTGGCTACATCAGATAAATCCAAGGGTTTTCCATTTATAGCATTAAATATGCTTTGAACTTTACCCTCAACATTTCTTAAAAAGATTTCACCTCTTACTCCATTGACAAATAAATAGTCCGAAGCTGGATTTGGATAAATTTCATAATCGCTAATATTCTTTGAATGACTTACAGAAAGCGGATTCACAAAAACGTCAAACGAATCGTAAGTCGAACAGCCCCCAAAGTCGGTGATGTTAAGTTGATAGGAGGTAGTATTAGCTGGAGATGCATACGTATAAATATTAGATGAATCAGTCACACTAGCTCCTGGACTCCAAGAAACTGTCCAAGGCTCAATACCACCATAAGCACTTTTATATAACATTACCGAATCTCCAGCATCAATATGCGCGAACTTATAATCCAAGGTAAAAATGAAAGTAGATAATCGTATTTTCAAACTATCAATAGAAGTTGCACCATTGGCATCAGATACTTGTAAGAAAACTCGAATTAGACCAGCGTTATTATAATTTATATTATTGTACAACAACGGATTAGCAGTATTCGCTGTCGTCCACAAGTTATTGCCTAAGGTATCTGTATACATGATATCCCAATGATAATTATACGGTGGAACACCACCCAGAGCTGTTGGATTTCCGCCTAGTATCATTAAAGTATCATAACCTTCAAAATTGCAAATAACCGTATCAGATCCTGCCTCGCATGTCAGATTTGATTGAGCCATCGCATTTTGAAATAAAAGGACCATTAGAGCAGTGAGGAAATTCTTGAAAGTAATTCTCCTATTCATAGTTGTTTCATTTCTAACTTACACGGCTTAAGGTAATCAGTAGGGACAAGAAATCTACTTTTTTGTATCAAAAAAACCTTCAAATTCACTCTTTAACATCCTTTCACATTTCACTAAAAATAAGACGCTTACAAACACGTTAATGCTATAATGAAATAGCTCATGCAGGATATCTCACTAAAAAATAGGATTAAAAGAAAATACACCGAAATCATATGGTTATTGGTTTATTCATTGGTTTGCGTTTCATTATCCTTCTTCAGAATCCAATACACCGGCAGTAAGACTTTTATCTTTTTAAACTGGAACTTATTCCTTGCTTTTGTGCCATGGTTGCTTTCGTCCGGATTACTGATCTTCCCAAAACAGTCAAAAAACACATTCGTTCTTATTGCAGTTTTAGGCCTATGGGCTTTGTTTTTCCCGAATACTCTCTACATTATCACTGATCTCCTTCACCTAAAAGGTAGATCTTGGTCAACTATTTGGTATGATTTGATTTTAATTTTATCATTTGCTTGGGTTGGAATTCTATATGGTTTTCATAGTTTAAAAGATTTGGAATTTATTCTTGGAAGGAAAACGCACCACAACTTCGTTCGAATTGGAATAGCTCTATTTTTATTCATAACCAGTTTTGGAATTTATCTAGGGCGATACCTGAGATGGAACTCATGGGATATCCTCAACGAACCAAAACAATTAATGCTCGATATAATGAACAGAATCATCAACCCCATGGATCACCCTAGAGCTTGGGGTATGACAATTCTTTTGGGTCTTTTTTTAAATATGGTTTATTGGTCCATTTCCCTTTTTAGCAAAAGAAACCAAAGATTAAACTGAAGATTCATTAAGAACAGTTAGATTTGATGCCAAATTTTAACTGTAAGCCTTGAAGCTCATCAAATTGATTTTTTTTGAATGTTTGTGTGTATTCACATTGCTTCTCGTGGTCCATTTCTACTTAGGCCATCAGACAGAAATCATCAAATCAGACGGCAAAGGTTACTACGACTATCTCCCCTCAATTTTTATTCATGATGACATTTATCGCTACAAACAAGAGGATCAAGTCAATGCGCGTGTCAAAAACCTAACAATAGCGTATGTTCCTTATGAGGATGGATTTGTAAATAAATATCCTTGCGGAACTGCTTTGCTAGAATTGCCATTTTTTCTTGTAGCGCATTTTGGTATAAATCATGACACAACAAGCACAGGCTATGAAGGAAAGTATCATCGCGCCATATATTATGCCGTTATCCTATATTTGATTTTAGGTCTTCTTTTCTTTAAAAAGCTTTTGCGAACATTCAATATTTCCTCCTGGACGATTCGTTTCTTGCAATTATTACTTGTATTGGCCACACCCATTTTGCACTACACTTATTATGATGGCTCCTACAGTCATATTTACTCTTTCTTTGCAGTCACCGCATTCTGGTATTTCATAAGACAACACTTTCTTCTAAGAAAAAGAAAGCATGTAATCTATGCTGCACTTTTTTTAGGACTGATTACAATAATCCGACAGGTGAATGTACTGGTTATCCTTTTTATTCCTTTTCTAACCCTGGGTTTTCCAAACTTCATTAAATATATTAAGGAACTTAAGGT
The DNA here is from genome assembly GCA_022763165.1 of Flavobacteriales bacterium. GTDB lineage: Bacteria > Bacteroidota > Bacteroidia > Flavobacteriales_G > JALEGO01 > JALEGO01. The sequence goes on along the minus strand of JALEGO010000551.1, from coordinate 1,391 downwards.
TCTAGACTGGGCTCTTGCACTTTTCATTGTCTTAATCATTTGTTCAATTCAAGGCATCATTTGGTACCTCCAATCGGGATCGGTGCTCATTTATTCTTATCAAGGTGAAACCTTCGAATTCCTAAAACCCAAATTCTTTAAGGTATTGTTCAGTTATGAAACAGGCCTTTTTATATACACTCCTCTATTATTCTTTGCTTTTCTAAGTGTTTTCAATGTTTGGCCTAGACATGGCTTCAATACTTTTTTAATGTGGGTCATTCCATTTTTGATTGTTAATTACATCTTTTCCTCTTGGCACAGCTGGACCTATGGCGCATGTTTTAGCTTAAGACCATATGTTGAATACATATCCATATTTATGATTCCGTTAGCCATTCTCTTACAATCCATTACACTGAAAAAGGGTTTTCTCCTGGGAGCCCTGTTGACGCTTTCTGCTCCACTAAATATTGTTCAAACCTATCAATATAAAAATTATATTATACATTGGTGGACAACCACTAAAGAGCAATATTGGAAGGTCTTTTTAAGGACAGAGAAAGAATTCGAAGGGTATGTATGGAAGACCCAGGTGGATGAATCTCAATTCGAAAAAATAGGAGAAGATCAAATAAGTGAAAAAGACCAAGAACATGAAACGTTCGAGAAAATCCACCACAAAATACTTGATCCTGAACTATTTAAAAACTCACTTCAGTTGATCAAACTGAGTCTTGACAACGATTTTGACGATAAAGATAAATCTCGCATTGCCCTTGCTATTAGAGATTCTCTAAACAAAGACCTCTTCTGGTTTGATCTTCCAACATTGCACTGCGCAGAAAAGGAGTTTGGTTCTTGGCATACTGGACATTACTATTTTAAACTAAATGATATTAATATTGAAAAGGGAATGTTTCTTGAAATGCATTTAGAAACCCTTAATCAACCTAAGTCTCTCAAGAATATTAAGTTAGAATACTTTAGTAAAAAATAAGAACATGAAAATATTAAGACTTGCAGTGATGGTAATCGTCTTTTTTAGTTGTCAAAGTGACCAAAAAAAAGAGACTTCGGCTAAAGAAAATTTTCAATTTGTCAGTGGAGATTTAATTTTTCAAGATTTGGACTGTGGTGCTTTGTGCGATGCGATCGAAAGTGTAACTCCAGGGTTAAATGGGCAAAAATTTTCACATATGGGCATGTTCATGGTAGTAAACAATAAACCCTTTGTGGTTGAAGCTATAACACCCAAAGTAAAACTCACCCGATTGGATTCATTTCTCAATAGAAGCACTACAAAAAATGGAACACCCAAAATATCGGTTGGAAGAGTGAAAATGGAGCACAAGAGAATACTCGACAAAGCCTTAAGAAGCGTAGAAAAATATGTTAACCAACCATATGAC
>JALEGO010000054.1 GCA_022763165.1 Flavobacteriales bacterium | reverse complement strand
TGATTTGATAAGAAAGGCAATTTCATGTCAACACCTGAGGTACGTTTATTCCAATTTGGTGGCAATAATGTTAATATGTTTCGAGGAGATGTGAACACGGGATTAACCCTTATTTCTCTTCCTTCTCGAAGTAATTTAGATGTAACAGTAAACCTTGCCTATCAAAGTAATATTCATGATTCGGCCTTTCTTTGGAATTTAGAAGCTCCTACGGGAATCATAGGATTAGGGTGGTCATTATCTTATGAACGTATTCAATTAGTTGAACCTTCTCTTGTTGAAAGAAGATATGCACTTGTTAGTGCAGGAAGCTCATCTCTTTTAAATGCTTCTGATGAAGCATGGATTCTCTTTAACATGGGGCTTGAATTTAAAACATCTCTTCAACAGGGGAGGATTACATACGAATTAAGAGAACAATTTGCTCTTAATTCCGTCCCTCTTTCAGAAAATTGTCGAATTAGTGGAGGAGAAAATGGTCCTTGGATAATTAAGGATGATGATTATGAAACTGTTTTTATTGTTAACTCCTTCGAAAATTCTTTAGAGGTAAGTGCAGGTGGTCAAGGTTTTGAGCTTCAAAATTATCAATTTTGGAAAATTCGCTATTATTCGGATTATGAAAAATGGGTCATTGTTAAAGAGAGTGGACTCGTTTCTACTTATGGAGGACTAAAAACAAAAATGAATAATACCCTTCAATGGGGAGTAAAGTGGGGAAATTGGATTGGAAGTAGCAGCCTTATTGAAGGACAAGAGCAATATCCTGTTGCTTGGAATCTCTCAAGTCATTTTAACTCTTGGGGAGATAAGGTTGATTACATTTATGACGCAGTTGAACAAAGCGTTGGAAATGAAAGGGGGCAATCCTATACAAAGGCTTGTTATATTTCTTCAATTATTGATGTTTTTAAAAGAAAAGTACTTTTTCATTATAAGGAAAAAGAAGAGGGGGAATTTATGGATCCCCATAAAACTATTCCCAATAATGAGCCCAATTCTTACCAGGATCGTTATGAAACAAAATATTTGGACAGAATTGAAGTTAAAAGTTCCGATAATACTCTTTTATTCGCTTTTCAGTTTTTAAGTGAGCTTAAAAACGTAACAGGAAAAAATGAAGGAGAACCTTTATATCGTGAAACTTCCAAACGATTTTTAACTGGTATTATCCAAGAAAATGCAGAGGGAGAATCTTTACCTGGAGTTCAATTTGATTACTATTTTGAAAATACAGACCCCAACCCAGGAGCCCTTAGGTCTATTACTAACCCTCAAGGAGGAATATCCACTTATACCTATAGAAGAGAGGATCTTCCTCTTTGTCACAAAAGCATTGCCATTCATAGACCTATTGATGAAAATTTAGCGGGTTGGGTTCCTCGCATCTGGTATGGTTCAGACTACGCTGTTGTCGCATGGTACAATGAGGAAACCTACGCCTTGCGGGTTTCTGTTTATACTTGGTTGGGTTACTGGTATAAATGGACGAGTGAAATTTTAAACATTAAAGTAGACCTTATTTTAGATAGCCTAACTGTCCTACCATTAAACGATTCTTTTGCCCTTTATTATACAAATACGAGAGAAAATATAACCAATCTCTTTCTTTTACATAAATTGGAAAACAGTTTAGGCCAATGGATCATCAATGACCAAGCCATAACTTATTCTTATGACTACACAAGGGTAAAAATTTATGGTGGAAATGGTTTTTTTGCGATTCTGAATACAGATAAAAGTCAACTCGATCGCTATACCTGGGATTGGAGATATCGCCTAGGGTCAAGTGGTAATCCCTGGAAGAAGGAAAGTTTTTATCTTCCGGACGTTTTTAATACCTCCGATAACAGGGAGTATTATCTTGCCACAAGTGCTCGTTATTACATCATTCTAAGCCATAGTCCTAATGAAAAAGGCAACATCCTCAAAATATTTTACCTAAATAATCTTGGAGATTGGTTTGAAGGGGGGACAAGTCATCCTAATGATATTCAGATTTCAGGAGAAAACTTTTTTTGGTCTTTAGGAGAGACCTTTGCTGTTGCTACCTATGTGACTTCAATTGCTTCTTCTTTCTATGAATATGAGATTCAGATTTTCCATTGGGATGAAAATTATCAATTTACTTCAAGTTTTAAAAAACCAGATCTTAAAGCTGATCAATCTATACAATTTATTCCTGCTCTTGTCGATAATAGCTTTATTGGTAGTGGTCCTTATTTATTTCGATTTAATGGAAAAGAATGGCAGCAAAAAAAGATTGAACTTGAGATTCCTATTAAGTCAGGTAATCTTTTTTGGTTTTCTTACGTAGGGGGATTAGCTTTAGTTACAGAAGATTCAAACGCTCAAGTTATAAGCTTATTGGCTGTTTATGACCCTAATGTAGACACCCTTCTGTGGGAGAACCAACCTATACAGCTTGAAAATACAGAACCTTTTGACAGAAGAACTTCTTCTTATTTCCCAACGACATCAACTGATTTTATCTCAGTGGGAAAAAAAATATACTATCGTGGTTCCTCAACGAATTGGGTTTCATC
>JALEGO010000550.1 GCA_022763165.1 Flavobacteriales bacterium | reverse complement strand
ATATTTGAAGCCATGATTCCTGGCTTCTCAATATCCTCTGTATATACTTGTGGCAAAGTGACGAATGCTCCGCCATCATCCGGCCAGCATTTGATCATAGGAAGGTCTTCAATTGATATTTCTTCAAATCTACTGAAAAGGGAACTTCCCTTTTTCTTGGGTAAAGCCCATCTAGCTTTCAATAAACTCGGAGCATATTGCATTGGGCCCTTCATCAAAACAGAAGGATTTCCTTTAATAGCGACCAATTTCTTAACTGCATCGAGCGTGTCGCGAAACATGAATTTGCTCCTTTCTAAAGTTCCAAATAAGTTAGATACGGCTTTGTATTTTGAGCCTTTTACATTTTCAAAAAGAATGGCAGGTCCTTTCCGCTCAAATACTTTCAGGTGGATTGCCGCCATCAAAAGATTAGGATCGACCTCCTCTTTTATTCGAATAAGGTGCTTATTTCTTTCAAGATCAACTACGCATTCTTTTAAGCTTGAGTATCCCATTATAAGTTTTGTTGGGCGCTACCCCAAGGGGTCGGGCTTTTCATTCCAATCATTTGCACAAAGTGTCAAAACCTGAAAAGCTCGTTGATCAAATAATTCTAAATTAATTTAACCACCAACTTGTGCAAATGGATTTCATTTCAATCCCTAGCGCGGACATCTTTAAACCATCAATTTAAACAAAGTCTACTTCAGAAAGTTCATGTTTCGGCCTAAGTACTGCGCTGAACCTTCAAGTTGCTCTTCAATTCTAAGTAATCGATTGTACTTTGCTACACGATCTGATCTTGATGCAGAACCGGTCTTTATTTGACCTGTTAGGAGTGCGACTGACAAATCTGAGATTGTTGTATCTTCCGTTTCACCTGATCTATGACTCATTACCGAGGTATAAGAATTATTTTTCGCCAAGTTCACGGCATCAATTGTCTCAGTTAATGTGCCTATTTGATTTACTTTGATCAAAATGGAGTTTGCAGCGTCTTCGTCAATTCCCTTTTGCAGTCTTTTTGTATTAGTGACAAATAAATCATCTCCGACCAATTGAACGTTTTGACCAATTGTTGCATTAAGATCTTTCCAACCTTTCCAATCATCTTCATCCAAGCCATCTTCGATTGATAGAATGGGGTATTTCTTACTCCAGTCTTGCCACAAGGAAACCATATCCGAAGAACTCAGTTCGTCCCCATTACTAAAAACGTATTTTTTCTTTTTAGCATTGTAAATTTCAGATGCAGCGGCATCCATTGCAATATAAACGTCATCTCCTGGTTTATAACCTGCTTTTTCAATGGCCTGAATAACTAACTGAATAGCTTCGTCATTAGATTTAAGATTGGGCGCAAAGCCACCTTCATCACCCACATTTGTAGATAAACCAGAAGCCTTAAGTACCTCTTTCAGCTTGTGAAAAATTTCAGTACCTACTCGCAATGCCTCAGAAAATCTTTCTACACCCACAGGCATTACCATAAATTCTTGAAAATCCACAGCATTATCTGCGTGTGCCCCTCCATTTAGAATATTCATCATGGGGATGGGTAGCATATTTGCGTGTACGCCTCCCACATATTTATACAATGGCAATCCAGCGGTTTCCGCAGCAGCTTTGGCAGCAGCGAGAGAAACACCCAGAATACTATTGGCTCCCAGATTCATTTTATTATCTGAACCATCTAATTCCTGCATCTTCTGATCAATAGCCGCTTGATCGAAGATATAGATGCCATTTAATTCTTCGTTTAGGGCAGTATTTATATTATTGATCGCTTTGGTTACACCTTTACCACCATAATAACCTTTATCTCCATCCCGCAATTCTACAGCTTCATATTTACCTGTTGATGCTCCTGATGGAACCGCTGCACGGCCCATTACACCGTTTTCGGTAAATACATCAACCTCTACGGTCGGGTTTCCTCTGGAATCTAAGATTTGTCTTCCTCTAATAAATGCTATTCTAGACATAGGATTTTACCTTAATTGTATTCTTAATTTACAGGAACTTGATCCATTTTTACTTTTTGGACCATTTCCAAAAACTCATCAAATAAATATCTTGAGTCATGCGGGCCCGCAGAAGCTTCTGGATGATATTGAACCGATCTCGCATTGTGGTTCACTACTTTCAAACCAGCGACACTTTGATCATTTAGATGTCTGTGCGTCACTTCTACCTTATCATTTAAGGTACTTTCATCTACAACGAATCCATGATTTTGTGAAGTTGTTTCGCCTTTTCCAGTTTCCAAATTCAATATTGGATGGTTCAGCCCTCTATGACCATTGTGCATCTTTTTTGTACTTAGCCCCATTGCTAAGGCCATTACCTGATGTCCGAGACAAATGCCAAATGTTGGCAAGTTAGACTCAATGCTTTTTTGGGCAAGGGCTACTGGTTCTTCCAATGGGCTTGGATCTCCAGGGCCATTTGACAACAACAGGCCATCTGGGTTCCATTCCATAATCTCCTCGAAAGTGGTATTGTATGGAAAAACCTTTACTTCACAGCCTCTTTCTTGAAGGCATCTCATGATGTTCCACTTAGCTCCTAAGTCCAAAACAGCCAGTTTGGTATTTGCGTTTTGCGCTGTACCTGGAAACATGTATGGTTCCTTACAACTTACTTTAGAAGCCAATTCCAATCCTTCCATAGAGGGCTGGGCAGCCAATTCTTGTTTCAACTTTTCTATGTCATATTCGCCTGAAGCTATAACAGCGTTCATTGCACCTGCGTTTCTTACGTGCCTCACCAAGGCTCTGGTGTCCACATCAGCAATGCCAACAACATTATTCGATTTCAGGTAACCATCTATTGAATCATTGCCGGAAACTCTGGAGTAATAAACATCTGAGAACTTCTTACAAACCAAACCAGCTATTTGCACTCCGTCAGATTCCATTTCATCTTCATGTACACCATAGTTTCCGATATGTGCTGTGGTAGAAATCAATATTTGACCGTGATAAGAGGGGTCTGTATATGTCTCTTGATAGCCGGTCATACCGGTATTAAAACATATTTCCCCGAACGTTTTTCCCTCTGCCCCGATGGACCTTCCAATAAAATGTGT
>JALEGO010000549.1 GCA_022763165.1 Flavobacteriales bacterium | reverse complement strand
CCACTTCTTCCAGAAACTTGAGTTTGGAATAAAGAATATGAATAGCAATGGCCTCATCCGCCTCTGAATTCCTGTGGCATCTGTTAAGGTTATATTAAATTTTAGTTGCACAATGAAATTAATTTATAAAATTAGTTGCAATTTGAAAGTTATTTTATATTTTTGATTTCGAATTGAAAGTAATAATTGTTCATCAAATGACAAAGTCAATGAGAAAAGTATTAATAGCATTAACACTAACAGGTATTCTCGCTTCTTGTGGTGTAAATCATTCAAAATCAACAAGTGAGGCAAATCGATCAAATATTTCAAAAATGGACAACAAAGAAACCAAAGGTAGATTACAACCTACTGAGCTCGCTATTGGTGCGTTCAATGCACTTTTTCGAGATTATAGTGAAGAAGGGCTAAAAGTTGTATTCGCAGAGAATATCATTCAACACAATCCTTTTGTACCCACAGGTCGCGATGCTGTACTTGGACTTCTGCCAATGCTCAAAGAGGCCGGTACTACCTACCAAAACCACCGATTGTTCCAGGACGGGGAATATGCGATTATGAACAACACACTAAACAACGCCGACGCATTTGGTGCCAAGCAAATTGTGTCGTTTAATGTGTACCGAACTGCTGATGGCAAAATTGTCGAGCATTGGGGCGTACCAGTTCCTATTGTTGAAAACCCTGTTGAAGGTGTTACGCAATTTGGTGGTGCTACAGAAGTACAGGACTTAGATAAAACCGATGAAAACAAAGCAGCGGTAAAAAGACTGTTCAAAACCATTATCAATGGCACACAAGAAGAGGTCGGGGAAACTGTACAAACAATGTTCAAACCTGATTATATTAACCACAGCCCAACTGTTGGGAATGGTGTTCCTGCTCTTTTTGAAGCATTTGGAAAAGAGCAATGGGTATACAAAAAGAATCACAAGGTGCTAGGTCAAGGAAATTTTGTACTGTCTATTTCAGAAGGGACAGCAAAAGGGAATCCAGTAGCTTTTTATGATTTGGTGCGCTTTGAAAACGGGAAAGTTGTGGAGCATTGGGACATTATTTTCCCCATCCCTGCCGAAGGCACGGCAAACGATAATGGAATGTTCGGGTTTAAATAACAATCCTTTTGTCATAAAAAATGGATAAAAGTGAAAATGCTCCAGACCCTCAATAGATTGACACAATCAATTCAAGACAGAGTTCTTTAAGAAATGCAATTGGGCACCGTTTTAGGTGGTGTTTCTGCCTAATTATTCCGCTTACCTACAATTTAAAAAAATCACAAGGGATTCTGCCCTTGTGATTTTTCAGTTTTTATTCTCCTAAAAATTTAATCGATAACAACCTCTGGAAAATATTCAAAACTATATATTTGAAAAATTGCAAATTGTTGGAATAAGCCTTCTTAATGCCACGCAACTTGAGTTAAGTTCCAAAAATGCTTTAACCGGTAATCTTTCGCATTAGTATTTCAATGGGGCCGCGTTTAAATTTTTTGAGCCACAGATGTGAAAAGACAATAAATACAAGGTTGTAAGCTAAAGCATACCAGAAAATAAATCGAGAAGACAGGGGAGTCTCAAAATCATTAAAAGCGATAGCAAGCACACCCATACCTATTATGACATGAAAGAAGTAATTGCTCAAGGCCAACCGGCCGTAACTTACCAAGCTATTAACCATTAAGGTATTTGAGAAAATATCACTCAAATAAACTGAAGCACAGATGACGAAAATAGCGAGGGAAGATGCTGATATCATATAGAATGGGTTTGGCGGCATAGGCTCGGTACTGAACATAGCCATCATATCGTCATGTGTCATTTCAAGCATTTCTGGTCCTATTGACAATAGTGCCATAGATATGAATTTGGTTGCGATGAAAATTGCAATTGAAATAATAGCAGTTTTCTTTAAAACGGATCTATTTGAAAAGTCAATTCTGCCTACCCAAATACCTGTTGCTAAAAAGGCCAACCAGGGAATTACCGGGTGAAAGCCATTAAAGAAAAGGTTTCTGAAAAATCCATTTAATGTAAAAAAATCAGTGTATTCAAACCTTTCAATGATCCAACCAGCTTCATAATCAAACACCATAAGAAGCACAGGGTAGATAAAGATCAGAATTCCTGAAATTAACAAGAGCCACTTTCTATTCACCGATAGTAAAAGCACGCCAATACTCAAGTAAATTCCATAGTAGTGAAGTATATCAGCAGGCCATATAAAGTAATAGCTCAAACCGATCACGAAGAGGAAGGCTGCCCGTTTGAGTAGGTCGATTTTTACTTTTCTGATTGCATCTTTTGATTTTTTTCTTTTGGCACTTTGGAACATCAATGTCATTCCTAGTCCGGCAAGAATCACAAACAAGGCGGCAGCTTTCCCAGAAAGAGCGTCCATTATGCGATAGTAAATGTTACCCGAAGGCTCTGACATTACTACCTTAAAGTTTACCATGATCATTCCGACTATGGCCAGTCCACGGGCAAGATCAAAACCAATAATTCTTTTGCTTTTCATGTTATTTTTTTGTGCTGGAAAAATGGATAGAAACGTTAACCAATTCATCAACTTGTGCTACCAACTCCAAGTGATCTTCGGTTAACACAATAATGTTAAATGTGATAGATTCGCCTTTGCTATCATATAGAGTTATACTTTTTTCATTTTGAGTTAAAGTCCACTTACCCTTGCTAAACTTCCCTTCATCAACAGATTCATAAGTAAAATCTGGCTTAAGGTTAAGGTAGTCGTTTACCTCATGAGGTTCTGGGGCAAAGTCAAGCCAAAAGGCTTCATACTTTTCTAGGTACCATTTCTTGAAAAGTAGATTCTTATTGATGTCATTGTGAGCACTGAAGCCTGAAAATAGGATCAGTGAATAAAATGTTATGAAGTTTTGTATCATGTCTATTGCAATTATCACCCTACGAAAATATGGCATGAGATTGAGCGCGAAAAAAAAAAGGTCTGAGACCTGTGAAATGAAGGACTTTTGACAACAATTTGGGGTGAATAATCGATTTTGGGGTGAGTGGCCAATTAGACCATTAACTGTATTTCAGGTAGTTATCTTTTCAAAGATTTTTCAACTTCTGATGAATAGGATTTTGATACTGGAATGGATTCATTCAAATTCTGCAATTGTAATATCATACCAGAATTTGTTTTCTGTGCCTTCGAAACCTTAATGGTATTCACCATATAAGACCTATGGCATCTTATCACCCCGGTGTTCGCAAAAACTGGTTCTAATTTCTTCAGCGTATTTCTGATGATCCTGGTCTCCAATGCATTGCCAGTCCATAGGTGAATTTCTACATAATTATCTGCCGAGTTTAGGTAAAGCAAATACGTCAATTCAATAATTAATTTGGTTTTCCCTGTTTCGTCCGTAATGGTTACAGCCTCTGGTTTTTCGACTACAAGCTTCGTGGAAGTCGTTGACTCTGTGGCTTTAGCATTTCGCCATAAGACTATGCCAAAATAAGGAATAGAAAACACCAAAGAGAAGGCAAGAAAATTTTCAGGAAAAACTTCAAGAAATGATTGGGCATAGCTTGGTTCAATAAGGTCAGCTAAGCTCCAAGCTGAGGCAATGATCAATGCTTCTCCCAAAAACCAAAGTACAAATTGCCACCACAAAAGAGACTTGACATTTAGAACTTCTTTTATTGCGAACTGAGTAATCAGGAATACAATAAGAGCAATTATTGAACCGATTGAAAGGTCGAATATTACTTCTGCATCTGAGAATCCTTCTTCTGTGAAAATTCCAAAAGGTTCAAAAATCAGATAGAAAAGAAAACCGAAAACCACTGTAAATAACACCCAAAGAAATCTTGATTTTGGTGACTTAAGTGCATAATTAGGTTTTCTGCGCATAAATTTTGACAAATATTTTTGGTGGTATTTGCTGAATATGATTAAAGGGTTTTGGCCTCCCAAAATTGTTGAGGGCTTAATTTTGAAGATCAGTTAGTTGAATACTCCCATTTTTTTCAACACCCGGTTTAACTTTTCATTGAACAACAGGATTGGATTTTCTGCCATCTAACAAGAAGTGTCTTAATCCATCCTTATAGCAGAGAATACTCTTAACCACCTTGATTCAATGTCCTTTATCCCTAGCTATTCATATCAGAGCTTGATTCACCTCATTGATTTGGCTATTCAATATCAACGAGTTGAGAGAAGACATCTTCATTCAACGCTTTTTCCTCAAAGGATATAGCTTCTAAAATATAGCCTCCGCCTAGCCTATTAATTTCCTTTAGTAACAAACCCTTATGTTTCCAGTACATGTGTTGAGATTCCCCTTGAGCAGATTTTGCATTATTTGCATAAACAGTACAATTTTTGCCTGCAATTGCTTCATCATTTTGTTTTACATAACCTGAGGTTGAATGCTTCGCAACCATGATGTTTAGTTCACCTTGCCTCATGCGTATTTTTGAGGGTTTTCTTCCAGGGAAGATGGTCAACCCTTTACCCTTTTTCTGGTCATATAAGTAAGTCGAGGTTTCGCTATCAATCGTTTCTTCAAGTTTTAACATATTTCCATAATCGTCAAAGTAGAAGGTGTTTGTTGCAGTAACTGTACCATCCAGTTTTTTATTTTGATAGCTTATTACCCCAGCCTTAATTTCGAAAGGTCCATCAGTCTTTTGTTTCGTATTTGCATTAGGTTCGGTAACTGTGATAGGGGTAGGTTTTTCTCCATCTACAGTTTTCTGATCATTCCCTTCGTTTTTACATGAAATAAGAAAACAAATGGCCAATAATGCTGCAATCAATTTTTTGGGCTGGATTTTCATGACAGATGAGTTTATTTTTGTGGTTGATCTTTATTCGGCTTTTATATAAGGAAAGCGAGTATATAATTTCACCTTTTTAATTCATTATCACAACCTCTCATGCAATAAGGTTTTGGGGACGGTTTCATCCTCTTGCCAATCTCCGACTTTCCATTTGAATAGCATGATTGAAATTATAGAGATACTTTTTGCTGCATCTAACTGGCCTAAGCACGCAGCAAATTCCTCCATGTAATTTCAACGATCTGCATAAAAATTAAAAATGGTCGATAGGGTTTTGTGTATAGTGCACATTTCAAGGATTATACACAATATTGGCAATAGTCCTTTTCTCTAAAAATATAGATAATCTTCAGTTTCAGTCAACTCACTCCATCTTGCCGACAGAAATTTAGCATAAGTAATAGGGCCGATTCCATAGGTTCCTATACTATGTCCATCATTTACTTCAACTAAATGACATTTCCCATTTGAGTCAATTCCGACATCCAAACTGAAGGATTTTGGCTGACTTTTGTATGCTGATATCGCTTCTGCGACCATATTCAAATCAATCTTATTATCCCATTGCCCCTTATAATATCTAACATCTAATAATTCACCGTACCGGATAAAACAGCGCCATTCAGTCTTGAAGTCGAGAACCTCTGAACACCAAACTGGTACTGTTTCATCAAATTTCAAACCGATAAAATCTTTGAATTCGGTAATGACTTTACCTTTAAAGAGCTTTGTTCGTATGGGTTTAATGAAAACTGGAAAGTTATTCTCTTTCATTACCTCATGTAAAGTTGATTTCCAAACTCTACGTCCAAGAAAATAGTTTAAGTCATCCGGATATTCAATTTCCTCTGGGATTTGAATATTAAGTTTCTTAAGTCGCTTTCTAATACTTCCTATTCCACCCACAAAGATTAATTCTTTATCCAAATCTGTTACCGAATCTGCATCTACATACTTAGCAATTTCGAAACCCAAAGCATCAAAACCGACATAAGCGGTGTAATCATTTATGTTATAAAATATACCGCTTTCATTTGTTTGGATGTAAACTTTCATCGAATTACTGCTATAATGTCTTGCTATGGGCGACTTGTACCTTGTTAGTGATTGTTATTTTTTGCTTCCACAATTTTATGAACAATGTCCCAATAGTGTGCATCTCCATCTTTAGCTATTCCTAACAGTCTAAACAATCCTAGTTTTGTTTTATGGGCAATCACTATGTCAAGTTTAGGGAAAACTGTGATGTACTGTCCGCCATAACCAATAGCTGAATACGCTTCCTCATATTCTTTTTTTCCTTGATAATTATCAAAAAGCCACCACATATATCCATAAGACATATGAATGCCATTTGGGTCTGCTGGACCATATCTTTCTACCATGGTTTCAAAGGGTGTGACAGCAGTTGTTGTTTTTTCAATCCATTCTTCGGAAATCATTTGTTGGCCATTCCAGAGCCCTTTGTTTAACATTAGCTGACCTAGCTTAGCCATATCTCTGGTAGATAAATAGATATGGTAAGCTTTGTATTGTGATTTGGATTTATTGCCAGATTTCCTTTGGTTTTTGATATTCCAATCTTGAAATCCAAGTGGTTTTGCGAATTGATTTTCTAGTTCTTCATAAATTGATTTCTGAGTATATAACTCAAGGATGTGTCCTGCTACATTAAAATCCCAATTGTTATAAACAAAGTATTCTCCTGGCTCTACGCTACCTCTTTCTAAAAAATTATCTTTGTCATACCCTCCATTTGATGCTACATGGTGTACCCCCGACCTTGAAGTTATAACATCATTAATTGTTGCAGTTTTTTCTTTTGGTAATAGACCGTCTTTTTCATCTATTCCAAGTTCGGCAATAGTGGTCTGCAAATCTATTGTCTCATTGTCAACATACTTACCGTAAAGCATGCTAAGGACACTTTTTCTGCAAGACGCTATGTAACTGACCTTTTCCAGCTTACCGTAATGAAATACTACTTTGCCGTTGTGAAGAACCATTAATCCGGTAGTTGCAGAATTTTGATCAATATACTCCGTGAGTCTATTCATTTAAGTGTGTCAAGTGAAAAATAATTACCTTCACTTTAAGACACAAAAAAATGTCCAAACAAGAAAAGTTCGATTTTGAAGCCTT
>JALEGO010000548.1 GCA_022763165.1 Flavobacteriales bacterium | reverse complement strand
TACCCTACCATCACTTAGAGAGTGGATACGACTATTTTATGTTTTGTAAGTTTTTTTTAATTCTATCTATATGAGGAGAATTTTCTGGAAAATGAGCTTTTACAATTTCTAAAGCTTGACTCATATAATAAATAGCTTTTTTACCATAAATCTCAGACTGCTGAAGATATCCTTTGTTGGTTTCTATTTCCGCCTTCTTGAGATGTAATTTTGCTAAATCTTCAAAGACCATGTAGAGGTTGGGATGTGAGTGATTTTGGAAAATATCCATGGCTTTAGTAAAGAAATTTTCGGCCTCCTCTAAGGAGCCTTTTAAATAACATACATGTCCCAAATCCCGTAAAATACGAGCTGTTTTAATATGACTTTTGCCATAATGTCTTTCATAAGTTATAAGGCATTTCTTTAGAAGATTTATAGCTGTTACATACATTCCTAAATCTCCATAAACACTTCCAAGACGTCCTGAAGCTACGGCAACTTTAATGTGACTATCAGGAAAAATTTTTCTATAAAGGATGAGGCTTTTTTCAAATAAGTTTTTAGCTTTTTTATAATCACCCAATTCTTTATAAGCATTTCCTAAGCTCAAGAGAGACCAAGCAACAGCTGGATGAGTTTCAGAAAAGTTCTTATTATGAATTTTTAAACTTTTTTCAAATAAGTCTTTGGCTTTTTTATAATACCCTAACTCTCTATACGTATCTCCCAAAAAGATTGAAGCCCAACCAACATACACGTGACTTTCTGAAAGGTATTTTTCATAAATTTCAAAACTTTGTTCAAGTGAATCTATAGCCTTTTTATAATCTCCTAATTCTTGATAAACACTCCCCATAAGTGTCAAAAGCCAGCCAATTCGCACATGATTTTTGGGAAGCATTTTGTTAAAAACTTCGAGACTTTGCCTATAAAAATCTATAGCTTTTTTATAATCCCCTAATACTTGATAAACATCCCCTATACGTTCCAAAACCCAACCTTTCCCAGCATAATTTTTGAGAAGGACCTTGTTATAAATTTCGAGGCTTTGCATATAAAAATTTATAGTTTTTTTATAATCTTCCAATCCCTTACAAGCATTTCCTAAATACGCTAAAGCCCGAGCAATCCCAACATAATTCTTAGAAGCATTTTTTTTATATATTTCAAGAGCTTCCTCACACATACTTTGGGCTTTTTTATAAGCCCCTAAATTTGTATAAAGATTTCCTAAATTTTCTAAAATTCGAGCATAGCTTTCATTATTAAGCTTTTTTAATTCAGCAATACTTTCCTCAAGAAGGAATTGTGCTTTTTCAAAATTACTTAAATAAAGATGAACAGTGCCTAATTCACTCGCTACAGCTGCTTTGCTCGCATTGGATAATAAATCACTATGGCTTAAAAATTTCTCACCATGGCTTCTTAAGAATTTCATCCTTGAATAATCGAATTTATCACCTACATCAGCCATATTTTTTTTGAGAACGTTCGTAATTTCGTGAAGAACCCCCTGATTGTTTTTGAGATCCAATATCTTTGTAAGATAAGTCAGGCTTATTTCCTGAGTACTTCTATGAATGGAAATGTTTGGAGTTAAATGATCTTCACTTGTAATTAATGAATATTTTTTTAAGGTGTATATAAAATTCTCAACAATATGATTGTTTTTGTATTGTTTTAGTAAATCAACGGGAATATCTTGAGAGTCAAGAAGATTTACGAATAAAAGTAAATCTGCAAAGTCTTTGTGGATATTAAGAAGCTTCTGTAGAGAGAGGGTAATGATTCCATAACGAGTTTTAGTATAGTCTCCTGCTTCCTTTAAAAGATTTTTTTGTACTTTTTCGAAGTCCTGACCATACGTCATAAGGTTTTCTAAATAGGTCTCATAAGGAATATTGGTTGCGTTTAAATAAAAGGCCGCAACAGAAACATCCAGAGGAAAGGGCGGCACTTTTTCTAAAAATACTGTTGTTTCTATCATTTGGGAGGGAGTAAAAGAACTCGTTTTTTCTTGATTCATAATTTTAGAAAAAAGGTTTAATTTTTGCTCTGAAGTTAATTCGCCAATTTGTATCATCTCGTTAATATGCTTATTATTTTGAATGGTACTGTCACGAGTTGTTAGAATAATTTTTCCTTCACCCCATGTTACAAAATCTTGTGGGAAATATCTTTGAATATCTGAAAATTTTTCAACGTTATCGAAAAGAAGGACCCAATTTGGATGAGTTTTTAAACGCTCTTTTACAAACTGGATAATTTTTTCTTCCTTCTCAGTAGAATTTTTAATTTCTTGGTATTCTCTCAATATTTTTTTATCATCTTCTGTCTTTGAAAGAGCTTCTGCCAATTTTTCAAATGACCTCACAAGAGTTCCGTGGGTCTCTGCATTAATTTCCCAGACAACACCTTTTTGCTGCTGCGCATACTGTCGAGCAAGCGTAGTTTTGCCAACTCCACCCAGCCCTACAAGGGCAACAGCTTTAATGCCCTTTTTTTCCTTAAATCGATGATCTATTTGAGCAAGAAGTTCAGGACGATCAAGAAAGGTAGATTCGGTGGGAATAATGAGATCTGAACGGATGGAATGGGTGATGTGCGTTTGGATATCCTGAACCCCTTGCGTCCAAAGTCTAATTCCGCCAGAGACAGTAAGAACGACAAGAACAGCAGCAACATACCACTTGTTTATTTTCAAAAACCTTTTCATTCCGCCTAGCAGACTCAAAGATACTGATGGTAAGCCAGGCGATAGGGACTCTTCTTTTATGGCTAATGTTGATTCTGCACCCTCACCGTGTTCACAAAAATGTGTAGATTGGTTCAGTGCCTCATAGACTTTTATAAAATCAGCAATAATTGGATCAAGATTTAACGTGGGAAGAAGTTTGCGAAAAATATCGAAATAAGAAAAATAATAGCTGAGATAATCATCTAATATTAAATAATCAAAGATCATAAATGCCTCTGGAATGTCTTGCAAAATCTTTTCATTTGCAATAATCAAGAGAGTTTTTTTGTCTTTTTTTGTGTTCTTTATCTTAGAGGTTG
>JALEGO010000547.1 GCA_022763165.1 Flavobacteriales bacterium | reverse complement strand
GGAAACTCAATTGAGGCAAGGCAATTCACTTAATATAAAAGGTTATTCATACGATCGATAATATTTCATAGCTGATCAGAAGAATACTATGAAAAAATTCATCATCTTCTTTGCCACTTGCGCTTTTAGCCTTAACCTTTTCTCTCAATGGAAAGTCGTGGAGGCAGAGTACTTCCATGATTCTGATCCTGGATTAGGAAACGGTATAGCCCTAACTGCAACAGATGGGAATCTTGATGAGATGATTGAGGAGATTGTCGCAACAAAAGTGAATTCTCTAAGCCCTGGAGTCCATAGTTTGAATGTAAGAGTAAAGGATGACCTTGGTAATTGGGGTAATACTTTTTCAGTTGTGTTCAATACGCTTGACTCTTTAGTGAATGTTCAGCGCACGATAGAAGTTAATAAAGGAGAGTTTTTCTGGGATACTGACCCAGGGCCAGGTAATGGCAGCGCCTTGCTTGCATTCGATGGAAACTTTGATGATGCAATTGAAGCGATATACAACTCGACTTCAAATTTACCTGCGAATGGAGTTCATAAACTAGGAGTCCGAATAAAAGATGACAATGGATGGGGACCAACGTTTTCTGTTGTTGCCCATATTCTAGACCCACTTTCTACTGCGGTTGATCCTATTCTTGTTGACAAAGCCGAATACTTTTGGGATAATGATCCAGGGGCAGGAAACGGAAATGCCTTATTGGCATTTGATGGCAATTTTGATGAAGCAATCGAATCAATATACAATTCGACTTCAAATCTTCCAGGTTCCGGGGCACATATGCTGGGGATTCGAGTAAAAGATGGTGCAGGCACTTGGGGTCCAACGTTTTCAATTGTAACGAACATTTTAGACTCTTTATCAGTTGCTGTGCGAGATATTGAGGTTTCGAAAGCAGAGTTCTTTATTGACACCGATCCAGGAACTGGAAACGCTAGCTCATTGTTGGCTTTTGATGGTAATTTTGATGAAGCAATCGAAGCTATCTCAAATTCAACTGTTCTTACAACTTTAAACCCTGGCATACACACCTTGAATGTGCGATCTAGGGATGGAGACAATAATTGGGGACCGGTTTTCAGCACGGTATTTCATGTCTTGGATGATCTAAGTAATGATTTACGAAATATCATGGTTGTTGAAGGAGAAGGCTTTTGGGATGCAGATCCTGGATTAGGCAACGGACTTGCTTTCATCGCTTTCGATGGCAACTTCAGTGATGCACATGAGAAAATAGAGGGTCTAGGTTTAACTGGAACTTTAAGTGTTGGTGCACATACCTTCAGCACAAGAGTCAAAGGAGCTGATGGCCTTTGGGGACCAAACTTCACCGTTGTAGTGCATGTTTTAGATGCATTGACCCCTCAAATTGATTCGATATTCGGACCAAACCCAATCTGTAGCGGAGGAACTTCTGGACAGAAATATTTTGTTGACTCCGTAGCTAGTATTACTTACAATTGGTCGGTAACTGGCGGAATCATAACCTCTCAAAGCAACGGTGCCGTCACTGTGGATTGGAGCGGCTCAGGCCCATATACTGTAAAAGTTACAGGATGCAACAATTGGGGATGTGATTCAACCGAGACAACTATTTTTATAGGTGCAGGTAATGCTCCTACTGCTAATGCAGGTGTAGATGGCGCTATTTGCTTAGGCGACTCGCTTTCAATAGGCGGTTCACCTTCTGCTTCTGGAGGACTTAGTCCCTATTCATATTCCTGGTCAAATGCTGGCGGCCTTGACAATAGCATTAGCGCTAACCCTATGGCCTCTCCCGCAACATCCACAAATTACATTCTTGAAATTACAGATGCCAATGGTTGCAAAGCTAAAGACACTGTATTGGTAACGGTAAATTCAAATCCTAGTATTGGTTTGAGTTCTACAATTTCAACTTGCCATACTGACAACACTCCGCTAAACAGTAATGTATCAAGCGGAACTGCTCCATATACATATTCTTGGACTCCAGGTACAGACTTAAGTTGCAACAACTGCGCAACACCCATTTTCTCGGCAAATTCAAATTCATCATATGACTTATATGTGGCTGATGCCAACGGCTGCGTGGATAGCCTTACAATTTCGGTTGTGGTTAATCCTAAGCCAGATGTGTTTATTACCGATTCTACTGATGCCAGTTGTGGGCAAAATGATGGAGAATCTATAGCCGGAGTCATTGGGGGAACACCTTCATACACTTTTCTTTGGTCGTCAGGAAGCACATCAGCACAAGCACAGAACCTAGCTGCAGGAATTTACTTTGTGACCGCAACAGACAGTAAAGGTTGCACAGATGTCGCCTCTGTTAGTATCGGCAATGTTGGCGCAAATATTACATTGAATATATCACAGAGCAACACTGCAGGAACATCTTGCATAGGCTCAGCAACTGTATCTCCTAGTGGAGGATCCACTCCTTACTCCTACCAATGGAGCACAAACCCAACTCAGACAACAGTTACCGCAACCGGACTTTGTGTAGGAACATATTTTGTTACTGTCTCAGATGCCAATGGATGTTCAGCAATCGACACTGTCACTATTCAAGATACATTATCCACTGGCACATTCGAGAATATTCCAATAGCGGATTTCCTAAACATCTACCCAAATCCGAACAACGGTACGTTCTTTATACAATTAAACGCGCCCAGCTCGTCATACAACTACAAGATTTATAACCTTATTGGGCAAACAGTTGTAAACGGAACGCTTACAGAGCAAATCACAAAGTTCGAATTGGACCATCTTCCTTCCGGCCCTTATTTGTTTACTCTTGAAGTAAACGGACTTCTTACAAAAAGAATTGTAATCAGATAAAACTGTTGGAAACTCTTGGTAAGTCTGTTTAGATAGAGCTAAGAAGTTAAAAAAAAACAGTATTTTCGTGCTTCCTTAAAAACCAATAACTATTAAGATGAAAAGAAACTTACTACTATTCTTTTGTGTACTTATCAGTTTCGCTGGTATGTCGCAAAACATTCTATTTTCGGAGGATTTCGAAAATTCTGAAACAATGCCATCAAACATTTTGGTGTTTGATGTAGACGGACAAACACCGGCCAGTGCTGTTTCATGGTGCACGAATGCTTGGACTGTGAGAACGGAATTTGCGGACCCAAGCAACAATGTAGCGGGAAGCATCTCTTGGTACAGTCCTGCAGGAACTTCAAATGATTGGATGGTGATTCCTGGAATTGCAATTCAAAACACTGGCACGAACCTTAGATGGAGAGCTAAAGCTCAAGATCCAGATTATCCAGATGGATACGAAGTATATATTTCAACAACAGGAACTAATCCAAATGATTTTACTGGTAGTTCTCCAGTTTTCTCAGTTGCAGCTGAAGACACAGCTTGGACCGTTCATTCTGTAAACCTTGACACTTACGTTGGTAGCACAATTAATATTGCCTTTAGAAACAACTCCAACGACATGTTTGTTTTGATGGTTGATGATATTGCTGTTGGTGAAACAGGAGCAGTAGATGTTGCTCTAAACGAGGTAAGCAACGATAAATTCTCTATTTATCCTAACAACATCTCTGTTGCTGGACAGATTAGAAACATTGGCTTTACTGACATCACATCGTTGGATATCAAATGGACAGATGGTACTACTACTTATACTGAAACAATTAGCGGGATAAACGTTACTCCTTTACAAACGTACAACTTCACACATAGCGACAACATCGCTATTAGCGGTTCCGATCTTTATAGAGTTACTGTTTGGGCAGACGCTTCAAACGATGTTAACCACATGAATGATACCTCAAAAGGCTCTATAACTGGAATTCCATACAAGCCTACAAGAGTTATGGTCGCGGAAGAAGGCACAGGAACTTGGTGCGGTTGGTGTCCAAGAGGTGAGGTAAACATGGAACAAATGTTAACAAATAACCCTAGTACCTTTATCGGAATTGCAGTTCACAATGGAGATCCAATGGCTGAGACCACTTACGATCAAAATGTTGGTGCCTTATTACCAGGCTACCCAAGTAGCATTGTCAATAGAGATGCCGCAATCGGAGCAGTAGATCCAGGAGACTGGAGCTCGACTATGCCGGCTGTAACCGCAAAAACTGTTCCTAATGAAGTATGGGTAACAGCAGAACATGACGCTTCAAATATGGTCACAATCACAGTAAAAACTAACATCCTTGGAACTATTGAAGGTGATTACAGATTTGCTGGTGCTGTATTGGAAAATAATGTTACAGGCGGTGCAGGTTATGAACAAACGAACTACTACGCAGGAGGCAGCAACGGAGCTATGGGTGGATACGAAAATTTACCTGATCCAGTTCCAGCTTCACAAATGGTTTACAATCATGTTGCCAGAACGCTACTTGGCGGATGGGATGGAGTAAACGGCTCTTTGCCAGTAGGAGAAGTACCTGCGGGACAATACGAGCATCAATTTACTTATCAGATTCCAAGCGGAAGCAATGTTGAGGATTTTGAATTTGTTGGATTTTTAATTGACAATGCATCAGGAGAAATTCTAAATGCTGGAAAACAAAAGTCTTTCCCAGTGTCAGTTTATGAGCAAACAAAATCCGAAATCATAGCTACTGTATTCCCTAACCCATTTAATGAGGTATTGAATATAGATTTTATGCTAAATGAAACTTCTAATGTTGAGATCAACATGTTCAACACTCTTGGAGAGTTGGTTAAGTCTGAATCACATCAGGATATTGCCAACGGAAGAAATTTAATAACTATAAACAGCGCTGATCTTGAAAATGGAATCTACTTCCTACAGATTAACACCGCTGAAGGCAGTATTGAGAAGAAAGTTATTCTCAACAAATAACATTAACTCTTTCACAAAAAAAGGCGCTTCTGGCGCCTTTTTTTTTACCCATTTGGATGCATCAAAGAATTGCTCATGTTGCCCTGGTTGTCGAAGACTATGATAAAGCCTTAGATTTTTATATTAACAAACTAGACTTCAGACTAATTGAGGACACGAAAATTGAAGAACAAGATAAACGATGGATACTTATTGCTCCTCCAGGCGCTATGGAATGTTCAATTTTATTGGCTCAAGCATCAAACGAAACTCAAAAAGCAAGTATTGGGAATCAAACAGGTGGAAGGGTTTTTCTATTCCTTTTCACCGATGATTTTGACAGAGATTTCAAGAAGTATTCGGAAAGAAATATCAACTTTATTAGGCCACCCAAAGATGAAACATATGGCAGAGTAGCCGTTTTTGAGGATTTATATGGTAACAGATGGGACTTGCTACAACCAAACAAAAATAATAAAGGTCTCATTCATGAATAAAAAAGAAAATTATCCAAAGTACTTTCGGAGTCGACATGAATAAGGACTTAAACTACATACCATTTTCTAAGGAATGGATGGAAGTCCAATGGTCAAATGAAGAACGAGCCATCGAGAATGGACTGGAACGGATTGCTACCATCCCGAAGAATCTAAACCTATTGGCTGAAGCCTATCACTCAGCACTCGATTTTGGAAAAGCACTTGATAAACCGCAGGAAGAATTATGGGATCTTGCCGAAAGAGGGCTGCTTTGCAAAAGGGAGATATTCAAGGTAAAGGGCTCGGATGAAAAGGTTTCTCCAGTATTGGCTTCAATATTAACTCCAGCACCCATTGTCCAAAAAAAAGAGATTTTCAACGAAGTAGAACCAGCCCATTGGCTAGGGGCCTTTTATTTGGCAGTGATGCTTCGTGACCGGGAAACCATTGAATGGTTAGCCAATTACCCACTAGAGATCATTACCAATGCTTACGGTAATAAAGGAGATAAATACCGTCTGCTATTTGTAGAATTCCTACAGCTTTTATTGAAAAAAGATATAACACACTCCGATAAGTTGAAAGAAGCGTATGAAGCTGCTCACCCACAAGCCCTTCGTGTCGAAACTGATCCGTATTATGCTCTAAACCTCTGGTCTCCAGAGATGGAATGCTATACCGGTATCCTTTTACAAGATGAAGCTTATTTCAACGAAAAACTTGAAAATGCACTATTCTACTATCGGAAGTTCATAAAAGACAAAGGGTTTGAGCACAAAATTTTCATTGCCAGAGGCTTGGTAGCTGCAGCTGCTTTAGCTCACGATAATGGTATTCAGGTTAAAGTCACTTCGGACTACCTACCCACATTTCTTGTAAGAGGCAATGTATAAGTAGAAAATCGGTTGGATTTCAAATTGACCTTGAAACATTTGGAAGGAAAACCGATCTTAAATCTTCAAGTTTTGAACTTTTATAACAATCATGTTCAGCTTACTTAAGTCAAGAATGCTTCAACTTCTTTAACCGAACCAGGACGAAATTCTTTAGTAAGTAGCATTTTGCCAATTCTCACCCTGACCAATCTCAGGCAAGGAAAACCCAGAACCGAAGTCATCTTTCTAACCTGCCTATACTTTCCCTCTCTAAGCGTTAAGCTCAACCAGCTTGAAGGGCCATGTCCTTCATGTCTCATTTTTTTATATTCGAATGGCAATTGCGTTTGCTGACTTAGAACTCTTACCGTACAAGGTTTTGTTTGATACGATTTCCCTTCAATACTTATCTCCACTCCATCGCTAAGTTGCTGAGCAATACTATTGGTTACAATTCCCCCAACCTCAGCATAGTATTCCTTTTCAATTTTATTACTTCGAATAAACTCAGAAACCTTTCCATCCGTTGTCAAAAGAAGTAAACCTTCAGATTTCTCATCTAAACGTCCAATAGCCATTGCACCTTTAGGAAAGGCATACAATTCGGTTAGCAGCTTCTTGTTTTTCCTTCGATCCTGATTGTTTATCAATTGAGATAAATACCCCGTTGGTTTATGCAATATGAAATGTTGATGTGACATCTTTAAATTTAACACCAAATTATTGAGCGAAAAAATTAAAATTTTAAGAACATGTCTTGTAAGACATGAAGTCAAATTACATTTTATTCTGCAATTCTAAAACCTAGATTTTATAGTAGAATTTTTGATATATATTTCTTACTTTAATGCCTTATGCCTTTCATGAAAAAACACTCCCTCACTGGTACTGTTGTGCTCATTTTTTTGGCTTCGACTTTATTTTCCCAAGCTTTACTCACTAATGATGGCGGCATAATCTTCGTTGAAGAACAGGTTTTCATGGAAATTCAGGGGGATGTTTATTTTGAAGAAGGTTCGACTACACCAGAAATGGATCTATTTGGAGATCTTTATGTTTCCGGAAATTGGTACAATAATTCATCCGGACCAGGGATATCAGTAATTTCAGAAGGAACAGTTAGTCTTGATGGCGCCAATCAATTTATTGGAGGCACCAACAGCAGCCATTTTCCGAGTTTATGGACAGAAGGTGGACCAGTCATCAAACAGCTATTCAATAATGTCTTTGTACACAAGAATTTTAACCTTTTTGATGCATATTTTGAAACAAATCAACACATCCTTGAAATTACGAATTCCAACCCCAATGCGCTCTCATGGCAAAATGGATTTGTGGGCTCTAGTATAATGGGAGGCTATATTGGCAGAGCGATTTCAGCAGGAGGATCATACATGTTTCC
>JALEGO010000009.1 GCA_022763165.1 Flavobacteriales bacterium | reverse complement strand
GCCTCAGAAATTTCAGCTTCAGAATCGTTATAATCATCAAGTTCATGTATCAAAGGTTGGTTCATCATTCTTTACCCCCAAGCAATTCAGTATCATTTATATTTCTTTTTTTATAAAAGCAATAAGTCAAAATAACGCCTTTAAGTCTTTTTTTATCCGGTTGCATAAATATCACTTAGTTTTTCATATAAGACCTATAGCATAAATTGCTACTGTATCTCAACATGATTATATAAATATTTATCTATCTTTTAGAAATGAAAAATTCTCATTTCTTTTTCATATCTTACAACAAAATGATTAAAAAAGTCTTAAAAAACTTCTACCAATTTACAAAAAATGTGTTAACATATTGTTACATTTGAAAAATATTTCTTAATTACCAAATACATCAATGTAAAATATTTTTTGTTTTAAGTATTTAAACATAGGAGAAACACATGACAGCTAAAGACTCTGTAAAAAATACCATTTCAAAGCTTGAATCTCTATGTGCTTCCTATGAAAGCAAATCTTTATTTCAATTAGACGACCTAGACGAAACCGTTATCCATTTAAGTCAAGAAGTTCAATCTATTGACTTAGCCGCTGACAAAAGTTTAAAAACTGACCTTAATACCCTTCAAGGAGCTTTTATGAAACTCTTTTCTGTATTAAAGGAACAACAAAAAACACTTGAAAAGCAAGTCCATGAAATCCATGCGCACCAACGTGCTTTACAAGCTTATGCAAGCGTTGCAAACAATAATTAGAAATACTTTCAAAGAACTTTATAGCGAATTGCTGCCCTCTTTGAGGAGACCGACACTAAGAAAAATTGTTATATTACTGGAATAATGGCAAAACTTTCTTGACCTTTTACAAAATTTCACTTACACCTGTGGCAGTTTTAGTTGAATGAGGAAAAAGCATCATGACACGTCAATGTGACATTACAGGAAAAAAAGTAATGACTGGGAATAACGTTTCTCACGCCAATAATAAATCTCGGCGGACTTTTGCTGTCAACTTACAAGAAGCCACTTTTTTGAGTGAATCTCTTGGAGGAAAAGTCCGTTTACGTGTATCAACGGCGGGTTTGCGTACCGTTGAAAAAAATGGGGGAATTGATGCCTTCTTAAAAGCAACCCCTCATCGTAAATTAACAGAATCCGTAAGTCGCTTGAAGCGTCAAGTGGAAAAGAAGACAGCTAACGAGTAGCAATTAAAAGTTGAGCATTTTTCTGAAAAGCTCATTAGGTGATGTGTTTTTACACACTAAGGAAAACCACGTTTTTCATCGTTACGAGAAGAGTAGAAAACTCGACGAAGCAATCGGCTATTCTTAAATGAATTTGTAAATTTCTATGCACTCTTTTTTCCACGCCAAAGCCCCAATCTAGGCTGGTAGAAGGTTCACAATGACCCGAAAAAATATTTCAGGCATTGAAACTCAGGAAATTCCCAATTCGGCAAAAATCTGTGCTACGTTAGGAAGTTTTTTATATTTTGTGATGTTGAGAAATTTTTCATGCTGCTAAGAAACATCCTGAGCTCCTCTCGCGACGCTTAGGAGCTCAGGAGGTCTTTTAATGATGAATCTCTAACGATCAGTCACCTTGATCCGTAAATTCCCAGCCTTTTCCACGCTCGGGATGATCATATGCAGAATCAGCAACTTCTGTGGCTACAGGCGTTTCAACGCCCATTTCAGACCCTTGGGGAATAACTCCTGCTCTTGCACGTTGAAAGTTACTTTCTGCAGCAAAAAGACATTCTCGCAAATCATTTTGGTTATCCGATTTATCCCTCCAACACTCTTCAATGGCTTGGCACCGACTTTGAGCATGAGCTTTATAAGCTGGATTTTCTATCGATTCTGCCCAAGTACGGCATTCATTTGGTGAAACATCCATAGATGGAATGGCATCTTGTGCAGACGCCGCCCCCATCTGCAATAGCGTCGCCGCAGCAACGGACAGTAATAATGAAGATTTCATGAGATATTTTCCTCTCCTCTTGGTTATAATTTATAACTTACGGCTGTTAATTTCAGCTAAAGAAATTCTATGAGTTTCTCCTATTTTTGTCAATTCCGCCCCTACGTTTTCTTACAAAGAATCAAGATATCTGTTGTTTTCTAATCTCACTCTATCATGATTCCTAACGAAAGAGGCTTGCATCCAAGAATTTCTTTCTTTAAAAACCAAGTATATGCCGAAGTAGCTCAGATGGTAGAGCAACTGATTCGTAATCAGTAGGTCGGGTGTTCGATTCACCTCTTCGGCACCAGGCATTCTCTCACTTTTTTAATATCTTAAACTAAGCTAAAAACCTTTGGGGGTATACTTTGGGAGTTAGGCAGCTCTTATTTTGAAACACCAACGATCTTGGTCGGCGTTTTATCTTTCATATTATTCTTCTTAATGGCCGCTAAGTGACACTCTTTACGAACTGCTGTTTGCTTGGCGGGCTTTGTGCAATAGCCTTTCAGTAGACGCGCTGCAGCTGACTCTCTTTGAGCAACCCCCATGAGATAAGCTAAAGAATTAAGGTTCCAATAAATTTCTAATATCCTCTTTTATTTCAGTCTGTAATCACTTATCCAACTAACTATAAATTAACTCAAATCCTCATCCATAGCGCCTGGAAAATATTCTTCCAATTTTTTGTAATATTCTTCCAATGTCGTCGGATGACCGTCAAAAGAGACAAAACTCTCAAGAGTCAGGGGAACATATGGAACTCCGTTAGAAAGAGCTCCGGCAGCCCATATTTCATTAGCTTTTTCTAAATCTTCACGAAATCCCTCAGATTCAACAATGACTTGTCGAATTTCACGAAAGGATTTTTCTTGCTGCCTCATGTCCATCACACGGTCAACATTGATCTGTCCCTCGGGAGATGTTGATATTGTCTTTCTGAGAGATATTACAAACTGTTGTAAGCTATCAATGGCCTCTTGCTGCGTGAAATCGACAAACCCTTCTTCTTCAATAAGAG
>JALEGO010000546.1 GCA_022763165.1 Flavobacteriales bacterium | reverse complement strand
CTACCTGGGCGCTTTAAAGGATTACAACTTATGTATAAAACAAAACGATCAATATGCAGAAGCTTATTATAATAGAGGTATTCTATTAGCACGTCAACGAAATTTTGGTTTAGCCAAAAAAGACCTGGAAAAGGCAATGGAAAGCGGACTGGCAACAGATGGAGTTCATAAACAATACGCCAATGTTCTATTTCAAATGAGATTGTATGATGAGGCGCTAGAGATTTATCAAGACCTATCCTCAAAAAATGCCACCGCTGAACTCGATATCAAAATCGGTAATTGTTATTTTCAAAAACAACATCTAGATCATGCGCTCAAAAGTTATTTTCTAGCCGTTTCCAAAGATTCCTTGTCCCCTGAAGCATACTACAACTTAGGAAATGTATTCGCACAAATGGATTCTATTGAATCAAGAAGTTGTGGGTATTGGAAGAGAGCCCTAGATCTAGGTATGTACTCCGCCAAAAAAAATATTGATTCGTTTTGTGGAATTTCAAACAAAAAGATACCCTAATAGAAAGAAATTCAGTTATATGTTGAAAAATATAATTGGAAATTTTGAAAAAATGTGGTTAATTTGAATATCTAAGCAACGAAATATGAAAAATCCAATTTTAATTTTGTCTTCACTTGTATTAATGAGCCTTGGATTGTCTGCAAATCCACCTGAAGGATCTGGCACTGGCACAGGTACAGGAACAGGAGCTGGAGAAGGTGGTTCTGGAATCTATTTTTCTGAAAAAGCAAAAGAAATACACTCATTTCTTTCAAAAAGTGCAGATGCCAATGGCGATGCAATGATTGATAAATATGAGATGGCAGATGTTCTTTCAAATTATTTAGATGGTCAAAGAGACGTTCAATTGAAAGAAGCTCTTGGCATTATGAATACTTTTAACAACTCTGATGCTGACGCAATGGTGATCAATGATAACGCTGAAAAAATTGCGAGCGAGATAGAAAGAATCATTAAATCAGAGGCCGCTTACTTTTAATATAAGACTCCTATTACTGGCTATATTTTAGCAAACTCAAAAAACTTTTAAGACCGCCCATGCGGTCTTTTTTTTTTTTGCTAAATCTATAGAGCATTTTAGCACCACCCCATACTCGAAAGATCTTTTCCCAACCAATGAAGTCAACTTCCAACTTTCTATTTCTTTTTATAACCATAGGACTTGTAATTGCTGCCGTAATGCTCGGATTTGGATTTGGATTTGATTCTTTTTTCGAGTTAGTTGCAGAATGGAAATTGAATATTTCTAGTGGTATTTTAACACTTTATTTCAGTGGCCTAATACTAAGCAAACCAATATATAAACTGATTCATTCAAAATCATATAACTCCATTGTAGTTGGAATGGTTGGCTTATTAATGATTCTTGTTTTTGGAATTATCGGTGGATCACTAATAGGTTTTTTTCAGGAAGGCTTGACATCCGAGTTGCGGTCCTTTAATAACGCAACGATAGACTACATCATAAAACCTTTGTATTGGATACTTATTTTTGGATCATTGCCAACTTTGATTTTAGGAGGAGTACTGGGAGCGGTGATTAAAAAATATGCGGCAAAATAATCCTTGAAGAGTTTATTCCAAAATTTGAGAGGACTTACCGAAGTAATGTTACAGTTCCGTAACGCTTTTCTTTGACATTTGCGTTGGAATCAACATACTCCAATTTCCATAAATAAACCCCCAATTCGGATAAGATTCCATTGAAGTGTCCATCCCAACCTTCACCAGGAGTTTGTGATGTAAACAGCAAATCTCCCCAACGATTAAAAACGGTGAATCGATAAGTATCAAACTGACATTGTTCTAAAGTAATCGGTGTAAACTTTTCATTTAGACCCGTTCCATCAGGGGTAAAGGCGTTGGGCACATACACTTCGCAGTAACCTTTGCACTTAGATGATGTCATATCCAATGTATCTGTAACTATACACCCTTGATAAAAAACTGAAACAGAATATAAGCCTGTATCCTTCACTAAAATATTATTCGCTGAAAAACCAAGTTCTTCTGACCTTTCAAACCATTGATAGGATGCCCCTTCTATAGCCACCAACTGAATTAGCTCTCCAATATCTCCAGCGCAATATGCCCGATCCGGACCCAGAGTAATTTCTGGAAGTTCAACTTTTAAAATATTTATCGTGTCCTTACCAATTCCACAATGGTTACTCGCATGTACAATAAATTCACCTTCTACAAGAACCTCAGCCACCGAGTCTATAGAATTGTCATGTAGCCATAAATAATCATCCGCTTCAGCTGTAGTGGCATCTAAAACAACCGATTGATCGCCACATAAAACTTCAGGTCCCGCAATATCAACGTTAGGAACATCATTCTCAAAAACCTCCCAAGGCCCTGAATTTCCAAAACAGCCATTTTGATCACTTACGACTACAACATAGACGCCATGTTCAACATTATTTGTTTGTGTATTCACACCATTGCTCCAATTGTAAGTCAGAAACCCTGGGCCGGCATCCAAAAGTGCAGTATTCCCTTTACAATAAGATTTATCACCCGTTATCACAGGAATAGGTCTAGGATTTTCTTTAACGGTAACTGTATCTGAACTATTGCAACCATATTGATCTATTGCATCCACGAAAAACACGCCTGCAAGCCCAACACTAATAGATGATGTGATTTCGTTTGTACTCCACAGGTATGATTGAAAATTACCTCCTAAAGCTTCAAGAATTATTTGATCTCCAGTACAATATTCGGAAGGGCCAAAAATCCCAACTTGAACGTTTGAATAATCTACTACAGCCAAACCGCTTACGCTACCTCCTGAACAATTGGCATCTGTTACATCAATCAAAACATATGAACCCGAATCCGAAACAGGTATGATATGTGGGCTCTGTAAGATCCCTGTAACATTATAATTGTTTGAACCATCAGAGTAAGTGATGTCCCATGGTGCGGTTCCAGTTAAATCAATTGTAATGTTTGTTGTGGCTGATCCATCTCTGCACACAATTCCACCTCCTGAAATCTGTGCCGTTGCCGCACATTGACATGATTGACTACCACTAATGTTTTGTGTATTACACTGGTTTCCATCCTCCACCACAAAATTGTAAGGTGTACCTTGTGTTATTGCTGCACTTGTGAAAATATACGGTAAAGAATTTGTCAATGTTCCTGGATTTCCAGTCACAGAGTATGTCGTTGGATCACCATTTGAGATTTCAAAACTCACAACATAGTCAGCACCAGATATGTTGCAATTACTAGATAAGTTTAAAATATCAATTTTTTGTAATTCAGTAACATTGTGACTCATGTTATGCACACAACCCATTAAGTCTGTTGCAGTTATGAAGTAGGCACCCCCAGAATTAACGTTTATGGCCTGATTCGTTCCTAAGTTATTTAAACCATCACTCCAAACGTAAGAGCTATAACCCAATCCAGCATCTAGAACTATAGTATTGCCCTCACAAAATGAATTTGGACCAGAAATTGTTGGTGAACCAACGACCTCATTCACAACAGCAATCCCAGAAACACTTCCACCAAGGCAATTAGCATCACTTACGCTTACCAAAGTAAATGTACCTCCAGAAGAAGGGCTAAAAGTATATGGAGAAGTAAAAATATTATTTACAATCGTATTGTTTTGACCATCAAAATAAGTGATTTCCCAAGGCCCAGTTCCACTTAGAACAACATCAATACTTGCTGTTGAGCCACCTCCAGGACAAATATTTCCGCCTCCAGAAATAACAGCATCTGCTGCGCAGGAGCAGTCTCTTAACCCTGATAGACTTATAGTGTTACAACTATTTACATCTGTAACATCAAAAGCATATGGAACACCTGATGCTATTGGATCACTTGTAAAAATGTAGGGGCCATTGCCTGAAATACTACCTGTATTTCCAGAAACATTGTATGTAGTTGGATCACCCCCAGATATTTCAAAACTCACTACATAATTCAGTCCGTTGGGATCGCAGGTCACCATTAGATTTGAAGTGATAACCTTTTCATGTTCCACCAAAAGAACATTATCCGAAAATGTACATCCATGTACATCCTCTACTTGCAAATCGTATTGACCTGGGGAACTGACCAAAATACTTTGATTATTGCCAATTATCCCGGCTGCATCCGACCAAGTGTATAAACTATAACCTCCTCCTGCATCCAAAGTGACAGTACTACCTTCGCAATAGGAGCTAGGACCAGAGATTACGGGAGTATTTTGAGATATTAAAACATCAGCATACCCTGACACACTTCCCGCATTGCAATTTGCATCAGCTACACTGATTAGAGTATAAGTTCCTGGGGTGCTGGTATTGAAACTGTAAGGAGAGGCAAGAATGTTGTTTACGGGATAGTTGTTTACCCCATCAGTATAAACAATATCCCATGGTGGTGCACCAATCAAGGTAATATCAATACTGGTTTGTGTGTTGCTTCCAGCTGAACATATAACCCCTCCTCCATCAATACTAGCGCTGGCTGCACAACCACAATTATATGATCCCACCAGGTTTACAGTTCCGCAAGAATTTCCATCCGTTACTGTTATATTATAAGAATTTCCATTGTTTTGAGGATCACCAACAAAAATATAAGGGCTATTTGAAGTTAAGCTTCCAGTCATTCCCGATACATTGTAAGTGTTTGGATCTCCATCAATAATTTCAAATTGAAGTTGATATTGCGTATTATTCAAATTGCATGAAAAACTACTCGCTGTAACCTGAACCGCGCTCTCAACAGTCAAGTTATGATTCACAATGCCGGAACAGCCATTATTGTCAGTTACAGTGACGACATAATTACCTGAGGTACTGGCAGAAATACTTTGAGTTAGATCTCCAGTATTCCAAATGTAAGACGCAAATCCAGATCCAGCATCCAAAATAGTGCTGCTT
>JALEGO010000545.1 GCA_022763165.1 Flavobacteriales bacterium | reverse complement strand
CTTCGTCATTATTTATACAGGATGGGAGCAGTATTGGGGAACTCCTGAGAAATACCGCAATAACTATGTCTTTCCTAGCATTTCAAAAGAAGCCGCTTCTCTTTTATTAGACCGTCAGATTGTTGGTCTGGGGATTGATACTCTTTCCCCCGATCGTCCAGAAGATGGCTTTCCCGTTCATCATCTTATCTTAGGAGCGGATAAATACATTATTGAAAATATTGCGAATGCTTCAAAACTTCCTTCAGTTGGGGCCCATACTTTTGCGCTTTCCATCAAAATACAGGGAGGAACGGAAGCTCCTTTAAGACTGGTCGGAATGTTTAGAAAAGAGAGTTAGAAAGGTTCCATGACTGAAGTCAATAATTTCACTCTAAGATCCGCCGAAGAGAAAGATCTCTCGGAAATTATACGGCTTCTCATCGAAGATGACCTTGGGACTACGCGAGAGCATTTTTCTGATCCTTTATTGCCCAGTTATCGTGAAGCTTTTCGAGCGATTAGAAAGGATAACAATCAGCTCCTTCTCATCGTTGAATATCACAATCAAGTTATAGGAGCTTGCCACTTAACCTTTATGCCTTCTCTTTCTTTCAAAGGATCTTGGAGGCTTAATATAGAAAATGTTCACGTTGATAAAAAATTTCAAAATCAAGGTGTTGGAAAATGGATGCTGAAAAAAGCAATGGATCTAGGGAGAGAAAGAGGGTGTAAAATTGTTCAACTTACAACAAACAAAAAACGTTTTCGCGCTAAAGCTTTTTATGAGAAATTAGGTTTTGAAGCGACTCACGAGGGGATGAAGCTATATTTATGAGGGCGGAGTGTGAGGCATTTTAAAAAACTTCTGCGGACGCAAGACTTTTAGTATCCCATAAAGGCTAATGATAACCCAAGAAATTTCCATTAATACGGCAGATAAATTCCAGGAAAAAAGAAGTGAACTTAAAATCAAGATTGCTCCAACAATATTTAGTAAAGAATAGGCCAAACTAGAGGATTTTAATTTTCCCATTTGAAGCAAAGCATATACTATCAATATAATAAGTGTTCCTAAACATCCGACAAAATCTGAGGCCCACGTTAAAAGGAAACTAGATGAAAGATCTTGATAAATCTGTAACATAATATTTTATTCTCGCATGTTCTTTTTATTTTAATTCGTTAAATAATCATTATGCATATTTTATTTAGAATAGCGAGAGAAAATTTAAAGTTGTATGAATGTCATCTATTGTGAAATATGTGAATGTGAGTGATTTTCTCCTTTTTGCGTTCCCATATTCTCCATGTGCCCCATGTGTTCCATCATCTTTTCCATCATTTGTGGCATCATTTTTTTCATCATTTCCTGATGCATTTCCATAGGCATACTTGTGGAGGTTTCAAAACTACCCTGAGTCCAATCCTTAAAACCATAATAAGCAATACAAAGCATAGATAAGAGAGAAAGGATAAAGACAAAGGATCCGACAAATTTGCCAAGGGTGCTGCCTACTCCTTCATACCGCAGTGACCAAATGATAAGGGTCGTACTTGCAAGAAGAACGCTATAGGCAAATAAGGTGCTAATATGCATGATCAACATAGTAAAGACCTCCATTTTTGTAAGTCATTTAATAATCATAAAGAAAAATTCATTAAAAATGAGTTAATTGAGGGGGGAGGGGATAAAAAATTAAATGCTTACCTGCATAACACAATTAGCTTATTAAGCTTGAACGTTACGTCTTAGTTTTCTAGAATTCAATCGGAGGTATATATGATTTAATAAGGAGTTGCTTCGATGAAAATTCTAATTCTTAAGAAATTTTGGATGTTTTTATTAACTTTAGGCTTTCTAATTGTCTCGAAAGTTAATACAAATGCAGATCCGTTGAGTTTAATAGGCTCATTAACTGATGAAGAAGTAAGAATTATTCATCGAGCATTAAACAATAAGTGCCAAGTTGCCTCGCAGTGACGCAGTTTTCCTAGGTGTTTGCTCCCAGAGCGTGACGTTCCGCGGTTTAACCGCGGAATCCAGAGAATAGAACCTTGGATTCGCGGAGTTCAGAGAAAAAATAATAATAACCAAAAAATTATTTTTAAATATGTTATATATCTCTCTCACATTTAAATTCATTCTTTATAATTTATTAATGAATTAGCTTTATCATATCAAAGCAGAAAGTAATAGGTTATGAGAGGCTGGAAAGATTATGAAGCTTGAGACTTTTAACTATGCTCAAGATAAGGGATGGTCCGTTAAATCTTTTCCAAAGATGGACTCAGAAAACACATTGATTTTAGCTTTTATTTCTCCTTCTCTTGTTAAAGATCCTGCACCTTTAGAAGAATTATCTAAACAGTACCCAAAATCTAAAATGATTGGATGTTCCACTGCAGGTGAAATCTCAGGAACACGCATTACCGATAATAGTATATCTGTTGCTGTTGCTCAATTTGATAAAACTAGAATTGATATTTTAAAGACGCCTGTAAATTCATCAGAAGATTCTTTTCAAGCTGGAGAAGAGATTTCTAAGAAATTAGATGCTCCAGACTTGCGAAGCATACTTGTCT
>JALEGO010000544.1 GCA_022763165.1 Flavobacteriales bacterium | reverse complement strand
TGTAAAGGAGAAGATATATCATTCTTTGACAATTCAATTGGCATTGTCACACAATGGTCGTGGAATTTTGGAGATGGCGGTACAAGTAACCTGACTAATCCTCTACACAATTATAGTGACTCTGGACTGTTTGATGTCACATTGAGTTTGGTCAACATATTTGGTTGTTCAGCGGATACAACTAAAACATTACGTGTTTACAGTATTCCTGAGGCTGATTTCAGCTTTGGTTTGCCATGTACAAATATGCCTATTGACTTTTTAAGTACGAGTGTCAGCCATGATGATACAATTATCAGCCATTCTTGGACAATTAGTGATGGGTTTAATGCTGTTGCAAGCAGTTCAGATCAAAGTCCAAGCTTTATGTTGAATGAGGCCCAGGATTATTTTGTCGAGTTAATGATAGAAACCTCTAAGGGATGTCAAAATACTTTTTCTGATAACATTACTGTAAATCAAAGCCCATCTTCTTCATTTGATTTCTCCCCTAAATACGGAGCTCCTCCCCTTGTGGTCAACTTTGAACAATCTACAACAGGAGCTGCAACCTATCAGTGGAGTTTTGGAAATGGAGACAGCTCATTCGTGTCCGAACCTTCATATACCTTTATGGACAGTGGTTCTTACAAAATTATCCTTTGGGCAATTAGCGATTCTGGATGTACGGATTCGGTTTCAAAGACAATTGATGTACGAACACCATTTATTGATCTCTCAATCAACGAGATAAGCCTTATACAATCTGAGGATAAGGATTATTTTGAAATTGTTGTGCTATTGGAGAACAAAGGATCTACAGATATAGAACAATTCTCAATTAAACTTTCAGAGGAGTATCAAAATGCCATTTGGGATGAATGGAATGATGGGATTCTAAAACCGGGGGATATGTTATTCTATACTTTTAGTACGAAAATTGAAGTGAGGGATGAAAAATTGCCGGATTTTGTTTGCCTTGAAATTAGTGAAGTAAATTTAGCCATGGATAACATCATCAACAACAACGACATTTGTTGGAATAATATTGATGCAAGTCCATCGCTGTTTAGAATTTACCCCATCCCGGTTAGGGATGAAATGAGTATTGATCTAATTTCTCCAAACAACCAAAACGCTCATGTCAAGATCTTTGATGAGTTTGGCAGAACCGTTTTATTCGAGCTGGTTACTCTGGTTGAAGGGTTAAACAAATTTACAATCAATACCGATCCTCTTCATAGTGGAGTTTATTTCATACAATATATTTCCGAACAAGAGGAAACTAGAACCCAAAAAGTAATAATAGAAAGAATTGGAAAGTAACCGATTGGTTGAAAGTTTCTGATTAAAAGTTGGCTCTTAATACAAATGGCCAACAGAACACAATACCTAATTTTCAAGGTTTGGCCATTTCAGTGTTGCGCAAGCAGCGCAAAAATTATTAAAGTTTGGGTTTGAAGATTGCCTGGTTTTCTAGAGGATATAAAAACAAAAAGGGGCGAGTACTGTTCTTCCTCTCCCCTTTTGTTTGCTGCCTTTGATATATAAAACGACCTCAATTCAGAATTATTATAATTTATTTAAAAAAAAATAAAATTTATTCGATTTAGATGAGGATTTTAGTCTGTTTTATCGAAATAAAATTTCTTTTATTTTTTGAGAAACAAAATATGGATTGGAACATTTAAACTAAAACACCTTTAATGGTCTGAATCATTATATTTGTTACTGATTAAAATTTTTTTTTATTAATGGCGGATAATTTGCAAATACTGCTCGTAGAAGATGACCCAGCTCTTTCACTACTGATTAAAGAAGAACTAAAACTTAAAGGATTAAATGTTGAATCCTTCGGTTCTGGAAACGAAGCCCTTCGAAAATTCTCCAGTGAGAAATATGATATATGCATACTAGATGTGCTACTTCCAGATATGAACGGCTTCGAAATTGCCAAGGAAATCAGACTAACGGATAATATCATCCCAATAATATTTTTGACAGTAAAAAATCAGATAGAGGATAAAGTAGAGGGATTTTCCTTGGGCGCAGATGATTATTTGACAAAGCCATTTAAAATTGAAGAACTTTACCTTCGAATTCAAGCCATTTATAGGAGAAAAACTGAATTCACTCCAAAACTTGAGGGTGTAGTAAAAATTGGGAATTATGATTTTGATGTGCAAAATCGGATTTTGAAACACAAGGAGGAGGAGCGTACGCTTACTAAAAAGGAAGGAGATTTATTAAAACTACTTTGCACACATAAAAATAGACTACTTGAAAGAGATCAAGCCTTAAATAGAATCTGGGGTAAAGATGATTATTTTCACGGGCGTAGTATGGACGTATTTATCACTAAACTTCGAAAGTATCTAAGTCATGATGATAGATTAGAAATTCAGAATGTTCATGGTATAGGTTTCAAACTGGTAGTTCCTGAATAAATCGAAACTATGCCTCTGGGATTAAGCGTGATACCCATCATTTTTCTAACTGTATTACTAGTACTCAATGTTTTACTATTCGGTGATGGAGCTATAGAAGGTCCAAATCAAATCGCGCTATTGTTTGCGGCCGCGGCTGCAGTAGGAATCGGTAATGTTAAAGCTGTTTCTTGGAATAAAATTGAATCTGGAATTGTAAGTAATATCAAACATGCTATTCCGGCCATAATAATATTGTTATTGATAGGCTCCTTATCTGGGACATGGATTCTCAGTGGTATCGTACCCACAATGATATACTATGGGTTGGATTTATTGAATCCTACGATTTTCTTGTTTGCCTCATGCATTGTATGTGTTGTTGTTTCTTTGTCCACTGGTAGCAGCTGGTCTACGATCGCAACAGTCGGTATTGCATTGGCAGGTATTGGAAAAGTAATGGGTATCTCTGAGGGAATGATCGCAGGAGCCATTATTTCTGGTGCTTACTTTGGCGATAAAATGTCACCTTTATCTGATACGACCAATTTGGCTCCCGCAATGGCGGGAACTGACCTTGTGACACACATAAGGTACATGATGTATACCACGATTCCTTCTATAACAATTGCCTTGATCTTATACTTAATACTGGGTTTTACCAACTCAGGGGAAGTAGAACTTGTCAAAATTGAAGAGTTACAAAATGTTCTTCAAAATACATTTAACATCAGTCCCTGGTTATTATTGGTTCCCGTTGGAACGATAATATTGATAGCGAGGAAAGTACCTACAATACCTGCTTTGTTTATTGGAACAATTGCAGGTGGAGTTTTGGCCATGTTCGCCCAAAAAGATTTGCTTGCACAGTTTTCAATGTCAGATGGCTATTGGGAAAACTCGTATATGGTAGTCATACAATCCATGGCTTCTGAGCTTAAAATTGCTTCTGGTAACAAAGTGGTTGATAAGCTAGTGGGAATAGATGGTATGTTTGGGATGTTGAACACAGTGTGGCTAGTGGTGTGCGCAATGATATTTGGTGGTGTAATGGATGCCACTGGTATGTTAAAAAGCATAACCAATGCATTTATTAAATTTATCAACTCTACTGCTTCTCTAATTGCTACAACTACAGGAACCTGTGTCTTCTTTAATCTTACGGTTTCCGATCAGTATTTGGCTATCGTCATACCAGGGAAAATGTTTCAAGAAGAGTATCAAAACAGGAATTTGGCCCCGGAAAATCTAAGTCGAACCTTGGAAGATTCTGGCACTGTCACTTCGGCTTTAATACCATGGAACACTTGTGGGGCATATCACTCTTCAAAACTTCAAATTGATACACTAACTTATTTGCCCTATTGCTTTTTCAACCTATTAAGTCCAATTATGACAATTCTATTCGCAGTAATTGGTATTAAGATTAGAACATTAAATAAATCGAAGTCCCCGGAAACTACACCAAAGGCACCTAATACATAAACGCGCTTCCATGTTAAGCATGCTTGTCTAAATTTGAAAAATGAATGTGATCGAAAGCTTTTTATGCGATAAGAATTTTCATTCTGTGAAAATCTTCATTTTGTGTCTGTTCACTATATCCCTTCAAGCTCAAGAAAAAGTGATTACTGTTGGAATTCAAATGAAACCAATAATCCCCAATTCATTTTTTCGTGCCGAATTGGAAAAAATAGATGAGCCTTCTTACCAAATTACAGGAAAGCATCTTATGGGATATACAGCAGGGATGGTGATTAGAAGAGGTTTATCAAAACGTTGGTCCTTAGAAACCGGAATCAACTTTATTCGAAGAAACTACAGATTCAATTATTCTATTGATAGCATTCTTAATGGAGAGCGCAAAGTAAGAATAGTTTCCTATGAGGTGCCTTTACTCGCTCTATTGTACATCCGGCTTTCGGACAAATGGTATATGAATACGGCATTTGGGGCAAGTACCGTTTTCTACCCATCAGATGTTGGCTTTGATAACTTGGACATTGTTGCAGATGTATTAAGACGAAACTGGGTACAACTTGGACTCAATGCAAATGTGGGATATGAATATCGAACGGAGGAAAAAGGTTATTTCTATGCTGGAATTTCTTTACACCGTCCCTTTAACAATATTTATCGAGGGTTCTTCACATTTGATACTAATAATACCCCTGTTCAGGCCAGGTCCAATTTATATGGGAGTTATTTTACGATTGATTTCCGATACTTCTTTCACGAAGATCGCACAGATAGAAAGCGATAAGTTAAAAGATTTTAACTAAGAAATAGACTCCAGCAAAAATTCCTGCAATACCAATTAACACTAAATAGCTGTTTTTATAATGGCGTTTATGGCGCTTACGATCCGCAAAATAGCTCATCGCAATTGCAACCAGGAAAACAATAGCAAAAGCAAAGGCAAAGATTATTTGTCCAGTGGATAATGGCATTATCTTAAATAGATTTCGGATTGGGTATTCCCGTAATTCATATAAAAAGTCTCTTTGGTCAAATTAGAAACTGAAACCTTGTCTCCGAATCCTTTTTTCACCAATTCACCAAACTTATTATATACTTCGTAGCCAGTGGGTTCAGAGAAGTTTATCATTCTTTTCTTTCTTAAATACACATAGCTCACTTCTTTGGCAGTATTGTTCAATGAAACTGTTGGAGAAAACTTTGTTTTATCGATGTAGCCCTTTTGCTTTATTCTAAATTTATTCAGACCAGAAATCAGGTTTGCCTGAAAACCATAGGTACTTGTTGTTGGCACGCCATTACCCATAACCTCACCTATAGGAATCCACTTGTTCCATTTATACTGCTCAATAACAAAAGGAAGCTTTGAAGTTTCGTTCACGGTAGCCCATTTTACCAAACCAGACTCATCGACCGTTATGAAAGTTGTTTCATATGTCGGATTTGGTTTGATTGCTTCAGGATTAATTATTTTAGGTAAACAGCCATCATCCTTGTGCTTAATCGCAATAGTAATCGTTTGACCATACCCAAGATTGTACAGAGAGAGGTCAATCTCAAACGCACTTGAGTTGATTTCATCCCATGACAATTCTCCATTGATCCTAACTTCGTATGCGCAAAAACCTACCCCTGAGGAAGCTATGGAATTTTGAACATATAAATTCTTATTTTGATAGGTTCCCTCGAGAATCATCGTTCCGCCAAAAGCATCTGCACATGACAATGCACAAATGAACCAAAATAATATGCAAAAATGGCGAATCATCTATAAATCAAATTTAAAAATATATGTGTTAAATTAATAATTACTTAACATTCGACTTTTAATTAATGTTTAAATCTAACAAATATTCTACCAAAGTTCTTCGAATCCTTGTCTATCCGATGATACAGCGACTTCAAATCTTTTCTATCCAATAAACGAAGAACCCTCTTTTTTAATTGTCCAGATCCCTTTCCAGGAATAATTTCAACCAACTTAATTTTGTTCTCATAGGCAAAGCGCACTACCCTTTCAATTTCCGAGTCTATTTTTGAACCTTGATTGAAAATATCATGTAGATCGAGTTTAATCTTTGACATTTCTCTTTAATTTACGAATAAGTTATGACATTTCCGCAATTGACCAATATTATTGATTGTCGAAAAATGTGTATTTTTGTGGCGAATAAGTGTAATGGGTAGATATTTCAAATATTGTGTAAGTGCTTTATTTATCTTGGTTTTGATAGGTTCCTGTCAGAAAAGTAAACTCAACAAGAATACGATCAGCTCCGAAGACAACCTTTTGGTCATGAAAGTGCTGTATAA
This sequence comes from Flavobacteriales bacterium, assembly GCA_022763165.1. Taxonomy (GTDB): domain Bacteria; phylum Bacteroidota; class Bacteroidia; order Flavobacteriales_G; family JALEGO01; genus JALEGO01. Next base: position 2,161 of record JALEGO010000544.1, on the reverse strand, counting down.
TATTGTGTTCTCGGTTGAAAAAGAGTTATTGAGCTCTGAAGACCTCTACAAAACATCAGATGTATTGCATACCGATTGCGCCCAACTATCTGTTAATCCTCCTGATTCTGGAATTTGGCCGAAAAATTTCGTGGTAGACTTTGGAAGAGAGAATTGTTTGGGTATTGATGATATCCAACGCAGAGGTCAAATTGTTGGTACGATCGACAGCAACCTCAATGCTTCTTCAGTAAATATAACAATTGATCCCAGCGCATATGTGCAGGATAATCATTCAATTTCTGGAACAATATCATTTACAAAGTCTAATGCAGAACTTTGGAACATAGAGGCCACAAATCTGGTTTTAACCAAGAGTAATCTTGAAGAAGTGAGCTGGGAAGGATCTTTAGCAAGAACAAGAACCTCAAATAGTCAAACGGACTTTTCCCTTGATCCGGAAAATGATTGTTACCAAAATGTGAATTGCATATTTGATGACATTTTTGAACTTACTGGAAGCGCAAAAGGAATCAACCATGATGGTAGAAAGTTTGACTTTACCATCAAGGATGGCATTAGAATAGAATATTGTCAATTAGGTTATCAAATGACGTCAGGAAGTATGGAACTACAACCTGAAGATTTGAGACTTCGAAAAATCGATTTTGGTAACAATAATTGTGACAATACTGCTACGGTGATCATTGCTAACCGTGACTACAGGATAGCTCCTTAAACTCTCAAGATTAGTTATTAATACTAGTGGGAAAGTCTAAGTTCCCTTCTTTCATTTCTTTGTACTTTTTGGCGAGATAAGCCATCATTAGGCTAAACTGTTTGATTGCCTCCATTGTGTCTTCTGAAATAGTTTTGTTTTGTAAACGCAATATTAGAATTCCATACAAACCATTGAGACAGGCATCTATATCTGTTCTTAGCGTATTGTTAGACTTTTTCTTCAACTCATCAATGCTGTCTTTGCACTTTTCATAAAGTTTAAGATATCGCTCATCTTGGTACAAATTAATCAACATATTATGGAGCATAGCCAATTCGGAAATTGCTTCCTGAACCTCCTCAATATGTCCAGATTTGAAGAGTTTCTTTTCCTTCATTTCCTTGATGATATTGAGGTACCATTTCCGTATTAAATCCAGTTTGGCATCAGGGCTATAGCTAGAAATTATCCGGTCTTCGACCAAATCCATATTCAAATCACAGGATCTGAGAAGGTCCTCTATCTGCCACATATAGAGCACATATTCAACAACGTTTTCGTTCTTTTTCTTTGTATCGAAGAACATTACTCCCCTAATTCCTGATTTTTGTTTTCCTTATATGTTTTATTCAAGCCCTCAAGAATTACATTTGTTATGTCCAAACTACTGTCCGCATATAGGACATTTCCCATTCCATTATATCCAAAAATTAGATTAAAGCCAGCATCTTTGTTAAACTGCTTTAAATAATCACTAATGGAGTTATGCAATTCTTTATTTCTTTGGCTTTCCAGATTAATCAACTTTTTTTCCAAATCTTCCTGCATTCGCAATAAATCTTCTTGTCGTTTAGCTAGTTCTTCCTGCTTTGTTTGACCTTCCATCTGGGTGATTAGACCTGATTGCGCTCTCCTTTGGAAGTCTTCTGCATCTTCTCTAAACTTCTTCATTTTTCCTTCCAACTTGCGCTCAGCTTTAGAACGTTCATCACCAAGCTCTTCGTACATATCTTTGAGCATTTCATAGTTTGCATCTAAGGTATCTACATTGATATAAGCATATTGTAATCCAGATGTCTCGCTTATTTCAGCAATTGGATTATTTGACTGATCCTGATCCTCTTTATTATTTCCAAATTGTAAAAAATATAGATAAGCTACTGCTGCTAAAAGCAATACATTCAAAAGAAGTGAAGCATTTTTCATACTATAAGTCTAAAAGATACGGCAAATTAAATGATTATAAATGGAATGAAAAGACTAATGCCCATTAATGTCAAAGTTATTTCTAAATGCTAAGCCTTTATCTGGATGATCTGTTATTATTCCATCTACTCCAAAATCAAAAGCTCTTTTCATCTCTTCTGGTGTATTGACGGTCCAACAAATACAATCAATATTGTGGGATTTAATATAAGTCACACTTTCCTTTGTCGTTAATTGAATGTTGGGGTTAATCCC
>JALEGO010000543.1 GCA_022763165.1 Flavobacteriales bacterium | reverse complement strand
TTCCGGAAATTCTTGAACGAGCACCCGAAGAAACATTGATTAAGCTTTGACCAATCATTGCGCAACCTCCCATTCCAGAAAATAAACCCGAAAGAATATTTGCCGCGCCTTGAGCAACCGCTTCTTTGTTGCTATTTCCCCTTGTTCCAGTGATTTCATCAATTATATTCAAGGTAAGCAAGCTCTCTATGAGACCAACTCCAGCAACGATGGCTGCATAAGGAAAGATGACTTGAAGTGTTTCTAGACTAAAAGGAACTTCGGGAATGTGAAAAGGAGGAAACATACCTTGAATAGAGGCGACATCACCTACAGTTTTAGTGTCAAGTCCTAGTAAGCTTGTAAGGCCAAAAATAGCAAGAATTGCAGCTAGTGAAGAAGGGAAAGCTTTAGTTAATTTTGGTAGTCCCCAAATAATAAACATAGTTAACAAAACTAATCCCGACCAGATAAGCATTGTTGAGCCGGTAAGCCACTGCCCTTGATCATCCTTGAATTGATCTAATTGCGACATGAAGATAATTACAGCCAGACCGTTTACAAACCCAAAAATTACTGGATGTGGAACCAAACGCATGAATTTACCAAGCTTTAAACCTCCCGCTATAGCCTGAAGTATTCCTGCAAGAATTACCGTAGCAAAAATATATTCTGGACCATGAGATTTGGCTAAGGCAATAATTACGATTGCTACAGCACCCGTTGCTCCTGAGATCATCCCTGGTCTTCCTCCAAACGTTGATGTGATTAATCCCATGACAAATGCAGCATATAATCCAGTTAAAGGAGAAAGTCCGGCCATGAAGGCAAAGGCCACGGCTTCTGGAACCAAAGCTAAAGCAACCGTCATCCCGGATAGAAGTTCCGTTTTAAGGTTGATTGATTTTGACTTGTCGAAAATGTTGAATATCCTTCTCATAATTAGTTTGTTGTGAGGATGATGAGGTTTGGATATAAACGTGAAGTTACCGCAAAAATAAGGCGAAATAAGGGTTTGTCAAAATTTTATTCGATTTTATATCTTAAAAGCAAAAATAAATTCTAATATCCTCTGTAAAATAAAACCTAATCGGCTTGAGTTGAGTCAATTATCTCTTGAACCGCTTCTGCAATGGGTTTGTCATCAATAAAAACATCATTAATAACAAAATCTCCTTCCAAAATACTTACTTGTACATAGCAATTTCTTTCGCGATCCGTTCGGTTCGACCAGTATAAATTTTCGGCAGGTTTGGCTTTGGATTCTTCCATGTAAAATCTTTTGAAAGGATAGGTGATAACGGCATCTTCTCTTGATCTTCGGTACCTGTAATAAGCTTCCACATAATCTGTGAGTTCGGTAGGTTCCTCTCTGAAGACGTTTTTAACTCTCGCAAAACCGGCAGAATCGTTTTCCACTTCAACAAATAGTTTTCCGTTCCTTTCTGGGAAAATAGAAGTGTCCAGTTTAGTGGTAGTATGTCTAACGCTTAGGCGAATGTATTTTCCTCTAAAGGGGTCTGCCGGGTCGATAGGTTCTGTCTTAAATTTGTAAACACGACCGTCAGCCAGGCTTTTTTCATTGTCATAAATCATTTGTAATGGAAAAAAGAGCTGAGCTAGAATCATGATGACAAGGCTGCAGATTAAGAGTATATTTTTCATAATGTTATTGTTGTTCAATGACTTCTTGTTTCTTTTTTCTGATCATAATCAGATTGATTGCGAAAAATCCAGCCCCCAAGATTACAAATACGATACCTCTTGTGACATAGTCAATGTCTAGGTCAAAGAACCTGCAAATAATAAGGGTTGATAGGCTGAGAATGCCTAGGTTCAAAGTTCTAAGTTTAGAGTTTTTTGAGCCTGTCCATATGAAATAGACACTCATTAATAATAGTGGAAGATTGAGAATGAGATAGGCACCTTTACCCAAAGTAAGTAGCGCAAGAACCAGAATAAAACCATATGGTAAAATCCCAACGAGTTTTTTGCCGCGTGTTAATTTCCATGCAAGAAGTCCAATAGCTGATAAGAATAGTATCCCAAATCCGTGAAATTCTGACATTGAGCTCATATCAGATTTGCTGAATGCTTCTATAAGATTTTCCCAAATATCCTCGAAGGAAAGCATGAACATAACCGTAATAATTCCCAGGGTTCCAATTACTTTGAATCCGTTACGCGCTAAATTCATATTCAGGAAACTCTTACCTCTACCAGTAAGATCAAAAATGGTAAATAGGAATAGGAAATTTAAGAACTGAATCATCTTTGTTGATTCTCTGAGGTGACCAATTACAAGACACAGGCCTATGGGGATAATCCAATTTAAAAATGTCAAAAAATTGGATGATTTATCCTTGAAGAGCCCGATGTAATGTGGGATGACCAAAGCAAATAATGGCCAGAAAAGATACTGTTTGTAATTTGCGGATGAGTAGTCTCCTGTGCTTAGCGTGAAAGATACTAAACCGACAATGAATAGGATAGAAGCCATTGAAGATCGTAGGATGTAAACTAAGGGAAGTCCCAAGAGGGTCCAAAGTAATATGAAATCGTCCATATTGCCTTGTATGTGGTAAATTTGTGAGATCATAGAAATGCATCCTCCAATCGCTAAATATAGGAAGGTGCTTGATCCTTCTATCCACGCAACAGCGCCTCTTTTCTTTAAAAAGGTATAAGTAACAAATCCCTGCCCAATAACTAAAGGGATGAAACTGAGTATCGTTTTTAGGTTTCTCGACAGATTATCCCAGTTGTGCGCAACAATTAATATAATGCCAAGTCCAATTAACAAAGCTCCTAGAACTGCGAATACTGCTAATAGTCTGCCGTATGACTTTGGTTTGTTGTTAAGATATTGTTCGATCTGCTCAGCTGTGTGATGATCAATAATACCTTTTTGTATAAGTTCAGGCAGATGTTTTACGCTTAAAGATGACATATCAATTGGTTTTAACAATTTTATGAGAGGATACTCCTTTCTCGCTAGTAATAGTGAGGATATAATTCCCTGCAGGAATACTTTGTAAGTTGGTCAACTGGGTTGAATTTCCTGTACATTTTTGATTAAGAATTGTTTGTCCTGATGTGTTGGTGAGGTTGATGTCATAATTGTCTTCAGAGTCCATTTCGATATTCAGTTGATTGGAAAATGGATTTGGGTAAACTTTTGAGGAGAAATCAGAAGGCTGTATTTCTGGATGGATCGCTGTAGAGTCTGTGTTATCTGAATTCATATTGAATTCAGATATAAGTATGGTATCCTGTTTTAGTTTTTCTGTGATATTCCTGAAGAGCTTTTTGCATTCTCGTTTTTTGTGACTCAGGACAATTGAAAATTCAGAGGAATCTCGGATAATTTGGGGTTGTTCTGTCAGAGCACTAATAAGCAAATCGTTTTGTTTCCATAAGTCTGTAAATCCGTTTATAATACTGTCATCCTGCTGAATTACGAATGTTTTTAGTAAGCCATTTTTTTTAGGGATGTTTAATAATATAAATTCTTTGAAAGTAGTTGCTATGGCAGAGATAATGGTGTCAGGTTCGTTCTTGTTTAATATGATGTGGGAATACTCAGTTTCCCTATCATATGAAATACTATAGGGGATTGTGTCATTGTAATGAATGATTGAAAACTCTTTTCCGAAAGCTTCCTGAAGATTAAAACTTCTTTTAGAAACGAAGTCTTGGAAATAAACTTCTGGTTGAGATTCTTCGCAACCAATGATGAATGGGAAAAGCAAAAATAGGGCTCCGTTTAAAACGGAAAGTAGCAGTTTTCTCATGAGTTTAGAATTTTCGTTAGACTTTTAAGATACAATGGATAGGTGCTTAAATTATTGTGCGCTCCACCTTCAATTGTCACTAAGTTGAGGTTTCGCATTTTCGAGAGTTTCTTTGCGTTTATGAATGGAATGGTTCGATCTTTTGTGCCATGAAAAATTGTTACAGGACATTTCGTGTTTTTCAGAAACTCGTTTGTTTTTAGTTTGTATTTCAAAAGCCAGCTTGTGGGAATGGAGGGCATATGAAGGTCAGCTATGAATTCCAAATTATAGTATGGAGCTTCAAGAATCAAGTGTCTTGGATTTATTTGAGCCGCCAATGAGGATGCCATGCCTGTGCCAATTGACTGTCCATAAATAATAATGTTTTCTTCTGGGTATGTTTTGAGTAGCTGATCCAAAACCGCTCTAGCATTGCTCAATATTTTTTTGGATTGAATTTGTCCTGAGCTTTTTCCAAAACCCTGATAATCATACATAAAGAAGTCGTAGCCTCGATCTGTAAAAAACGAATGAGCATGTCCGAAAACTTGAAGATTTCCTGTGTTTCCATGCAGGAAGAATACAACTCCCTTTGATGAGTCAAGGTGTGTTTTAATCAAAATGGTATTGAGTGTGTCTTGGTGTTCAGTAATGATATTAGCTTCCTTCACAGGTAGACTAAATTCGTATTGATGATCCTTATTTAAAACTTGAGGGTGAAAGAGAAATTTTTCTTGATTAAAATATATTCCAAGACATCCTAGCCCATATAGAAAGATGATTGTGCTGACGACTATCAATGGTATTTTAAAAGATCTTTTCATAGCAGTGAAATGAAATATATTAGGAATAAAATTATACATGCGAATACTGAGTATTCCAGTACTCTTAGACCTTTTTTCATTGGAAATATGGCATTAAGTAGCCAGTCTACTAAAAAAATAGAAGCTCCGAAGATGCTACACATTAAAAGTAACCCAGATAAGACGCTGTCACCCATTCCGGCACCATGATAGGCAAGATTGAGACTAAACACTATGCAGATTGGAGTGCAAATAATACATAATATGAAGAGTGGTGATTTCTTGAAGGATTTTTTGATCATAAATCTAAGTTTAAATCAATCAAGTATATAATGAGTGTAAAGACAGCGAAATATTCAAAGAACCTCAAAATCCTATTAAATGGAAAGAAGGCGTTCAGCGCACAATCCATAATTAATATCATAAGGTTAAATACAGATAGGTATAATATAATTTGTGAAACCAAACTGCTTGGTCTTTCAAAAGCGTTAACGTTGATCGAAATGCCTGCGAAAATGGCCATCAAAGCTATGCTTAAATAGGCAATGGGAGACCTCAATATCGACTTTACCTTTTCATTCATGCGGCCACAATAATTTGATATACACCTTTGATGACTTCTGCCATTTTATCGTAGTCTAGTGATTCAGGTAAATCAGTTGGTTGGTGGTAATTCTGGTTTCTATAGAAGGATGTATTGGTAATCATAACTGCTTTATATCCTTCTGCCCAATAGTTGAGATGGTCTGAAAAGTCAATCCCCGTCACAAACTTTGGTGCATTTATAGATCGAACATCAATGCCGGCAGCACTTTTAATGTCTTTTTTTGCTCTTTTGGTAAACTTACCCTGACCCGTTTTGCCAACGATAGCGATATAATCACCAGTTGAAGGATAAAACGCTTTTAATGGTGCTACAGGATAATTTTGCGAACCTGGCTCATCAGAGAAGTATCCAATCATTTCTAAACAATACATGCCCTTTAATTTGATATTATTTTCCTTTAAGTATTTCGCATGTACTGCGCTTCCCATATATTCTGTTCTGAAATATGGAGGCTCTTCCAGGGTGTAAGCTACTAGATCCACCCTGTATTTGAGATTTTGACTCTTGAGCAGTCTAGCCAATTCAAGAAGTCCCACGGTTCCAGTAGCATTATCATCCGCTCCAGGCTGATCTCCGCACACATCGTAGTGGGCTCCTATCACGATTCTTTCTCCTTCTTTTGGCCCAAAAGAAGCAATGACGTTTTTGTATTCAACACCTTCTATATTGTATTTTTGGTAAGATACATCGTTGGAATAGCTGCTGAATGTTTCATGAATGTACTCAGCAACTTCATTCAGTCTTTCGATGTTTTTATAATTTCTAGCAACCTCATGATCTGTCATTATTCTTACCATCTGCTCAAGGCTTTTTGGTGATACTTCTGGGGTTTCTACTTGTTCAGGTTTTATCAGTGTAGGTTGTGTGACGGACCAAATTATCCCTCCGCATAAAACGGGTAGCAGCGCTATGAACATTTTCAACATATTCTTTCTTTTTTTTGGCATGAATACTATTTGCTTGTATCTCTATGGTTTAGAATTTTGGATGTTTTCATAATCATTTGGATATGTAAGTCGTCTTTGTCTTGGGTATCCAATAAGTAGATATTGATGTTTTCCTTTGTGCGGAAATCCAGGGTTTCTCATTTGGAATTCGGTTGGATCTATAATTTCCAGTTCTGCGAAAATTCTTCTGAAAACCGATTGTTTTATGTTTTTAAGATTGCTCATTTGTATGAATTTAAATGTTTAGCTAAGTTTCTTTGGTCTCATCTTTCCGCCTGTTTAAGTCTTTAATCAGTCCTACTGACAATACAGCCATCACTACAGTTATTCCCACAAGTGCCATCCATATCCAACCTTTGGATTGAAAAAAGTCCTTGTTTAACTTTTTAGTCTTATGCGCCCCTGTAAATGCAGTATTTGCTTGAAGTGAACGGGTTTTTCCAAATGTAATTTCCGGAACTTCTTTTGGTAGACTATCTTTAAAATAAACCAGATCATAAAATGGTGTTTTGTTGAAAGCTCCACCCCAGTGCAAATCGTAGTGGTCCTTTGCGTTGAGGTGAGTATACATATAGATTTTTTGTTGATAGGGTTTGATAGATTTAATGCGCAATGGTTTATTGTCGTGGTTGTCAATAATTAGTGTCAATTTCTGCGCTCTTGCGGATTGCATGTCAATTTGATTGTAATCAGCTGAGGTTAGTCTGAGGTGTTGAATAGGTTGGTAAGTCTTTGCCTTAGTATAAGTCCAATGTTTGCGTTTTCTTCTGCCATGCTTATTAACTTTCTCAACCCATTTTTCCCGACATAATTTAGCATCTCTCAAATAGTATTGAGGTCCATCAACCTCGATATGAAGTTGATCAAGACGGTAGTTTTTCCCAAAGTCAATGGTTACGTAACTCTTATTGTCAGAAGAGTCGATTTGTTTGATACTTGCCGGTTGGCCTTCCCAAAAGTCTTCATAATCGATGTGTGAACTATAATAACCCACCTTCTCAATCTTAATCTTATGATGTCTGTACCAGCGATAGCGCCAACAATCATGAATGACCAATTTGAAATATTTATAGTCACTCCAAGGAAATCCAATCATTCTGCATTCCGTTAAGCTGTTTTCAGAGTAGAGGTTGTCTAAGTGATACCTGTCCTTGATGATGTACCAGTCTGAATTGTTCTCACTTCCCCATAATGTTGCATGGACATCTACGTCAGCGTTTTTAATGAATAGGCTGACGTTATTGATTGCTCTTCTTTCAGGGTTTTCAAATACAAGAATGAGCTCATTGTCAACGAAATCTAATCGATTGATTTTATAGGTGTGTAAACGTCTTTCATACGTGTTTCTGGGTACTTCCTTGATCCAGAAGGGTGTTTCTTCACCCTTAGTGTCATAGATTCTGATATTGTTTGGGTAATTGTTTAGATCAGCATAAATATGGGGCAACAGCGGCACTTGATAAAAGCCATTATGAGTGATGTTTTGCAATTGAGTCGAGTGCTCGAACCGTTGCCCCATTGTCGGTAGGAATAGACTTGCCAGAACGAAAATGATTAATGCTCTGAATGTTTTGCGAGATCCCGAATTACTTTTCCTCATTTTTATTAGTGCGCTTAAGGTTGAAACCGAAAGCCCGTTCTCGATCCACCTTTTGGTGAATCGAGAAGCGCTGTAATCAATTGAATTATAAACCATTTCCTAAAAATTCCTTATTGATTTGCACTACTAGGACTTTCTAACTCTCCATCTTTCTCAAAGAATAGCTCTTTGACTTTTTGGTATAAGAATGAGATTACCAGCAAGAGAACACCAAGGATGATGAAGGATGCAATTCTTCCGCCTTGGGTCATTCCTTTGATGTCAATAATGAACAGCTTTAAAAGGATCACTCCAAATACAGAGAGTGAAATGATCCTTAAAGTGCGCATTTTGTTTTTCATTCCTAAGAGCATTATTCCGAAAGAAGAAATGCCCCATAGAATAGGATAACCAATCTTATGCGTTTGTTTTATTAAAAATGCTTCGTTGAATGCAGGGTTTGTGGCATTGCTTAAGAGTACCGTGTGATCTAACTCTGCGCTCAAGACAAATAGACCCAGAGCAGAGAAGAACCAATAAAACACTTTAGCGGTTTCAGATCTTAATCCGTACTTTCTTTTCATGTGCAGCACAGCTTGTATCATTAAGAATGCTAAAAGCCCGAGTATCATATAATGCGCTCCGAAACCTATGAATGCATCTTGTGCGCCAGAGCTGATATAAGCATCTCTAGCGATTTTAATATTGGGATGTAATAAGAATGGGAAGACAAAGATCACCCCTAAGGACAACATGAAAAGGATTTCTTTCCACAGTGGCTTATTCCGGTAATTTGCAACAGCCACTCCAGCACTTATCATGAGCATATTGAATAATGCGATTAGCAATACTCTTGAAGCAAAAAGGTGAACTGAAACATTTAGTTGGTAAATAAATTCAAATAGAATTGCCGCATAAACAGTAATAATACCGAGTGAGCCTAAGAAATTTCGGAATCCTTTATGACTAATTGGTGTGAGAATCATTTCATCACTTTTTCGACATACCCTAGAAGCAATGATCATGGCAAGTCCACTTATCAGTCCAGTGATAAACGCCTTATTGGTAGCAATAGGTAAGATTCCTTCATAGTCAAGAACGTACAATTGTGCCCAATCCATTGCTAAGCTAACCATTAACAGTGCCGACAGTCCTAGAGCTCCTCTGTGGAGTAGTTTGATTTTTGATTTATTGGCCAAGAATAACATCAGTACGAGTTCCGTAGCCCAAAATAGGGTGATGTGATTTCCTTCTAGTTGAATAGGCGCGACCAAACTCACAAATGTGAGTACCAGGCCAACCAGCAAGTAAAGTAGGTTTTTATCAACACCCTTCTTATAGAACAGGCCAAGTGCAAAAACTAAGTTGATCAGTCCCATTACAGCAGTGAAAAGTCCATTATAAAATCCGTCTTGAATATTGTTTAAGATGGCAATTCCAGCTGAAAAGAAGAATAGGTTGTTGCTGAGTAAAATTGAAAACTGAATGCCTGAGAATTTGATGCCTTTTCTAACATTGTAGATGATGTTGGTTACGAAGAATATGAGAAAGAATATTGCCGCAAAAAAGAATGCTCCTTGATATGGTGGTACAACATCAATTTGTGGAGTCAAAACTTTGTAGCTAAGCCATCCAGCGTAAACCAAAACGGTCAGTACATAAGAAATGGTTGAAACCCATTTCCAATTCTTGAAGTAAGCCAATACCATCATTCCTACATTGAGAATAGCCATGTAAGTGAATAATGCAACGTAGTTTCCTGAGCCCTGACTCACGAGAAAGGGTGCAGTAAAACCACCAATTAACGAAAGTATGGCCAGTTCAATACGGTCATAAGCGATGGACATGAAAACGGATAGTCCGGTTATGAAACTCATGATGGTGAATGCTATCTTTTGTGTGAATAGGTGGTATTCATGAAAGCCGATGGCTATGGTAATATAGAACACGGCTAGACCGCCTCCAACTAAAATAGAGGAGAAGGTTTTGTAGTTTCTTCTGATTATATGAGCGAATCCAAGTAGCAATCCTCCTGCTCCTATGCCTATTGCAACTCTTCCTATCTCATTAATCCATTCTTGGTCAATCGCATATTTCACGAAAAAACCAATGCCTAATACTAAAATTGCTATGCCGATTTTATTCATCAGATTTTGTCCAATGAATTTTTCCCAATCTGTTTTTGGCTTTTTGGGAGCGGGTTGAGGTTTTGGCTTAGGAGACTTAGGCCCATTTCCTCCAGGGGGTCTATTTCTGGGAGGTGCAGGAGTAGCGGCTACTTTTTTTGCTGGTATAACCACTTCCTCTTCTTCAGTTGCAAGACCATATTTCTTTTCAAATTCATCTTGAGAAAGAACCTCTTCTTGAATTGCGTCTTTTTCTTTTTCCTTTTTCTCAGTCTTCTTTTTCTCTTCTGAAGCAGGAATAATATTGTAGCTTTCCTTTTTCTTTGGGCTATTTGCTGGTGTAGCAGGTATGATTCCTGGTTTTTTATCCGAACCAGAGTCTTTTACCAAAGGTGTTTTTTTAGCTTCAGGCTTAGGTTTATCCTTTGCTGGTCTTGGTTTGAATTTTTCTTGATGTTCTTTGGGTTTATCTTCACTACTGAAATCCATTTTTATGGCTTGAACTTCATATTGAACTTTTCGAACAGATCCAATTAATCGTTTTAGCTTTTCAGTATTGTTGAGATGAAAAATGATCAATAACAACAATAAAATGCAAATCAAAAAAACACTCATAACAATTTGATTTTAGGTTAATATCCGGACAAACAAACGGGAGATTCTGGCTAAAATCAAGTTGTTTTCATTAAAAAAGGTATTTATAATAAATGTTAAAATTTTAATTAAATATTTGATAATGTTTACTTTAGATTTAAATTTAAGTATTTTATGTTCTGGCTATGGTTAGATTAAAAACACTCGGATTTCTCTTTATCACCTTTATCGGTTTTGTAATTGTGTCAGCGAATATGGGTTGGGATTTTTTCTTTTTTCGAATGGTGAAAACTTTGCCGTTTGGAGATAAAATTTCGCATTTTTTACTCCTTGGGTTTACATCGGTATTTGTTAATTTGATTTTGAATTTCAAGAAAGTGGACTTCCTGGGTACATTCGTTTTTATAGGGTCAGCTGTGGTCTGGACACTCATTACCCTTGAAGAATTTAGTCAACTTTATATTTCTACCAGGACCTTTGATTTTATTGATTTAATATCAAATTATATAGGGATTATTTCAGCGGATCGGCTGCTCTATTTTTGGTTGAGTGGATCCAGATTAAAAAAAGAGTTTAATCAAACTTGAAGTGATTTATGTCCGTTGCGCAAGAATTAATATTAACGCTATCAAAGGAGGAAAAAAGAGAATTTCGCTCTTTCATTCATCGTTTGAAACAAAAGGCTGGCCGTAAGGATCTTGAGTTGTTCAATTTGTATGCTGAAGATCAAGGCTTAAAGCCAAAAGTAATTCGTGAAAAGCTAGGTTATGACAGTAATAATACTTTTCAGGGGTTGAATAAAAGGCTGTATGGTCATCTCGTTGATTTCATATTGAGTAAGCGGGTGCAGCACGATTCCACATCAACGGCCTTGGTTTTAGAGCAGTTGAATTTGGCAAAATACTGTTTTGATAAGGGTAAAGAGAAGTTAGCCTGGAAATGTTTGAAAAGGGCGGAGGAATTGGCTAATACATATGAGCATTTTGATCTGATCACGCATATACTGAACACCCAAATTGAGCATATCGACAGTGATTACGCTGAAGATCTGAGTATTATTCTGAATAAAAGAAAAATTAACAAGATTCGCTTAGATGAAGAAGAGCGAATCATTACTGCATCAGGCTTAATTAAAAAAAGACTTAAGGATGTAAGAATAAAAGGTATTGAAAGGGATTTTGATCGACTACTTGATAATGTTTTGAAGGAATTTGAGCTTTCAGAAGAAATTTTTAATCATCCAAGGGCAATGTTAAGGATGGTTGAGATGGCAAGGAGTACTATTCTC
>JALEGO010000542.1 GCA_022763165.1 Flavobacteriales bacterium | reverse complement strand
GCTGGGGATCTCAAAGAATCATTAGAGTCTTTTCAAACGATTGAGGATAAATATGGCAAACAAGAAGATATAACACAGCAGAAAAGTCGTATATGGCTGAAACTTGGTAATAATGACAAGGCTGTTATAGAATTGAAAAACTATATAGATGACGGCAATCAAAGTTTAAAGATTTATCAAGAACTGGCTACCTTGCTAATGAAGTTGAATAGGGAATCTGAAGCACTTGAGGTTTTTGAAAAATTGGAAGAGATTGACCCTGGGAACCCAAATATTAACCTAAGTCTTGCTAATTATTACAAGGAAATTGGTGAAAAGGAGAAGTCATATGAGGAACTTAGAAAAGCTTTCGAAAATGATCGCTTAGATGTAGATACCAAAGTTCAGATTCTATTGTCATATTATACCTTGACTGAATTTACAGCCGATTCAAGTTTGAAAACTCAATCGGAAGAACTGTGTGAGATTCTTAAGAAGGCTCATCCAAATGAGGCAAAGGCCTATACGGTGCATGCCGACTTTTTGATTCGTGATGAAAAATCAGAAGAGGCTTTGAAAATGTATGAAAAGGCTGTGGAGTTAGACCCAAATAGATTTCAAATTTGGAGCCAAATCATTTTCATCAACCTTGATTTAAAGGATTTCACCTCAATGATCCGTGAGAGTGAAAAAGCAATTGATTATTTCCCAACGCAACCTACACTGCATTATTTCAAAGGCTTAGGTCATTCTCAATTATCTGACCATCAAAATGCTATTGAGGCTTATAATATGGCTAAGGATCTTGCAATTGATAACCCTAGATTGCAATCTCAAATTTTAGCCGGTTTGGGCGATGCTTACAATAGCATTGAGGATTTTGAAAACTCGGATGTTGCTTACGATGGAGCTCTCGAGATAGATTCGAATAATACGCATGTTTTGAATAACTATAGCTACTTTCTCTCGGTGAGAAATGAGCATTTAGAAAAAGCAGCAAGAATGTCTAAAAGGACACTTGATCTAGAGCCTGGAAGTTCTACATTTCTAGATACTTATGCATGGATTCTTTACAAGCAGGGGAAATATGAAGATGCAAAGATTTATCTTGAGAAAGCCTTAGAAACAGGGGGGGGGCAAAGTGCTGTTGTAGTAGAACATTATGGAGACATTTTGTTCAAGTTAGGAGAGAAAATCAAGGCACTTGAGAACTGGAACAAAGCCAAGGAAATCGGTGAAGGTTCTGAGTTCTTGGAGAGAAAAGTAAAGGACAAAATTCTCTATGAGTAGTGCAAATGAGAAGTACTTTCCTCTTTCTAGTTTCCATTTTTGTTTTATGGGGTTGTCACACTAAGAAGAATATAGCTTTAACTAATAGTGAGCGGAAGATCTCAGTAGATTCTTTGTTAACCAGTGTCAATAGTACAGGGGATAACTTGCAGTGGTTGTCCGCGAAATATGCCATCAAAGTTGAAAATAAAGATGGTACCAAGTCGTTTAAATCTGTTGTTAGACTCAGAAAGGATAGTGTTATTTGGGTGTCCATTACTCCTCTTATGGGAATTGAAGTAGCTCGATTGTTGATAAGGCAGGATTCCGTTTTTATGATTAACAGACTGAACTCAACTTATTTTAAGGGTAATTTTGACTTCTTATCTGAAAAGTTTAAAACTCAACTAGACTTTAATACAATCCAAGATTTGCTATTGGCTCAACCATTGTACTCATATAGTGCATCAGAAAAGCTATGGCACAAATACGACAAGAATCTTGATGAATTCACGCTAAGCACGGTCAAACAATCCCACATGTACAAGGATTTAGACGATGATAAAAAAGAAAAGTTGATGGGTAAATATGGGCATTTATGGCATACTATGTCAGTTTCTGGTGAAAGTCTATTGATTCAAAGCCAGGAAGTTTATGATGCGGCCACACTGAATAAGCTCAGAATTCGTTATTCTAATTATAAGGATAGAGATGGTCAACAATATCCAGATGACATTAATGTTGAGGTTTCTGGCATTGATACTATTAATACCAAAATCAACGTGAGCTCAGTTTCACTTAATAAGAAAAAGAAAATTTCTTTCAGAATCCCTGAGAAATATGAAGAAGTTACTTTTTAGCATATTTATTTTCTTTTTGATATGGAACATTTCTGCTCAAGAAAGAGAGCAGTTGGAAAATGATCGAAATCTCATACAAAAGGAGATAAAGAAGGCTGAGCGTCTACTCAAACAAACAAATGAGGCGAAGGAAGTATCTCTGGAACAACTTTATCTTATCGAAGAAAAGATAACCGATAGAGAGGAATTAATCAAGAATTATGATCGCCAGATTAAGGTAATGACCAGGCAAATTGATGAGAATAAAGAAATCATCGGTTCTTTAGAAAAGGATATCAATAGTTATAAGAATGAGTATGTTGAGATATTGAGAGAAGCAGCCAAAAGAGATGGCAGTTATGATAAGTTGATGTTTGTGCTCTCATCTGAGAGTTTTAATCAGGCTTATAAGAGAATGAAATACCTTCAGCAATATTCTTCTTATAGAAAGAATCAAGTAGATCTAATTAAGAAGACTCAGGAAACACTGAACAATAAAGTTCAGGAACTGGAGGAGCAGCGTAGCGAAAAGATAGCCCTAGTGGATGATCAAGAACAAGAACGATTGAACCTCGGTCAAGAAAAAAAGGAGCGGCAGGATAAAATAAGTAACTTAAAATCAAAGGAGAAAATCCTAGCACAAGAGATTAGAAAGAAGAAACGATCAGAAGAGAAATTGGCAAAAGCAATTAAGGAAGCAATTGCCAAAGCAACGAAACCCAAAAGTGAAGGATTGGCATTAACCCCCAGGGCAAAGGAAATAATGGGCAAATTTGAGAATAATAAGGGGAAAATTAGATGGCCTGTTGAGCAAGGAGTTATCACCGGTTTTTTTGGTCGACACAGAAATCAAGAGTTACAAATTGACGTAGAAAATAATGGGATAGACCTGGCGACAGAACCTACTAATAAGGCCAAGGCTGTATTTGATGGTGTTATTTCACAAGTCATTATCATCCCAAACGCTGGAAAGGCAATAATGCTAAAGCATGGAGATTACTGGACGGTATACTTTAAAATAAAGGAAGCACTTGTCGAACCAGGGCAAGAAGTTAAGATGGGAGATGATTTAGGGACAATAATAACTGATGCGCAAAAAGGTACTACAGTT
>JALEGO010000541.1 GCA_022763165.1 Flavobacteriales bacterium | reverse complement strand
TCTTAGAAAGGTTGCAATCTCCGATCGAGTACCTAGTGGATAATCGGTTTCTTGAAGGACTTAGAGCATTTGCTGAAACTTGCTACTCAAGAGTAGCGACCATACATCATTATATGAGTTTGTCAAAGGGAAGTCTTGGGGATATAGAAGAAAAGGGTTCTTACAAATTGAAAAAGATGTTTTATGCTTTAAGAGCTGCATCTGCTTGTGATTGGATCCTTAATAATGATACAGTTCCTCCAATCCAGTTTAAGGAGCTTATGGAAGGGACAGTGATGAAACAGAGCCTGAAAAATCAGATATATGATTTGATAGATTTGAAATCTGGGAAGTCAGAAGCTTATTTGCATCAAGGTGAAAAAGAAATATTCTCTTACATCCATCAGCAATTAGACTTGGCAAGTGATAAAGGCGCCACCTTGCCTGCAGGTAATTATGATGCCCAGGAAATGGATGTGTTTTTCGTAAATGTAGTAAAAAGCCAAAGTTCACATTAAAAGTAGGCGAATTCCAGCTTTCGCTGGAATTCGTTATTCTACTGTATGATGAAACGTTTAACGGATTCTTTTGCGTTTGAATCAATAATTTTAAACCAATAAACGCCTTTTTGAAGTCTTGAGAAATCAAAGTTCGTGTTGGTGTCATTGGCGATTGCAGATGCGCTTACTCTGCCCATTGCGTCATAAACAATTATTTGATCACCAATTTCAAGATTGGTTACCCTTACAAGTCCATCTTGGCTTGGGTTTGGGTATAAACCAAAGTTCTGTTTTGATTGATGTTGATCAATAGATGTAGCGGAAGTCTTTGTGATTTCAAAGTCATCATAAGTGACTCTTCTGGTTCCGCAATTTCCATTACAATTCGTGAGCACCGTTAAAATTCCAAAATAGAAAGTTCCAGTGGATGGTGCTGTGAAGTTACAGGTTTGAGTTTCTGGAGAACTAGTGAATTGTGCTGGGGTGCTGTTCAAGCAAAGTGAGTTTCCCTGAGGCATGTCGGAAGTGTTGAAATCTGCAAGATTCGTATTCCAAAACAGATCTTTAAAACAATCTCCGTAGATATATTTGTAGGATATTTCAATCTCTTCTCCAGCATTCAGAGAAATTCCTGGAGTTACAAGCCAATCGAAGAAATCCTCATTGTTTTCAACGAGATCCGCACCATAATTACCGGATAGAGATCCTTCTCCATGAAAAGATCTGGCAAAAGCTCCTGCTCCCGATTCATTCGTTATGGTCCACCCTTGCGGAGGCCATGTTTCAAAACTTTCAAATAACAATTGTTGTGAAAAGCAATTTGTCATGAATGTCATTGATACTGAAAGTGCAAGTACAAGTAAAAGTTTAGTCATAATGTAATTTTTGAGTCTGCGGCAATTTTAAGCTGATTGTTGCGAATCTCTTCCTTGGATTTTGTGTGCGTCCCGGGTAAATTTGTAAGTGTGGGATTTGGTGATGGGATTAAAATATTGGTATGATGACAATTGAGCAACTTAAAGAAAGAGGCCTAATTATATTGGAATGTGTCAGTGGATCTAAGGCTTATGGTTTAGATACTCCACAATCTGATACTGATATAAAAGGCGTTTTTGTATTACCTAAGGATGAGTTTTTTGGATTGGATTATGTTCCTCAAATCAGCAATGAAACCAATGATATCGTATATTATGAATTGGGGCGTTTTGTGGAGTTGCTTGCTGTAAATAACCCAAATATTCTGGAGCTATTAAATACGCCTAAGGAGGCAATTCTTAAGAGAGATCCTTTATTGGATTTGATCAATCCAAAACTCTTCCTATCCAAATTATGCGAAAACACTTTTGGTAAATTTGCACTTTCACAAATTAAGAAAGCAAGAGGCTTAAATAAAAAGATCCTCAATCCAATGGATAAAGAAAGAAAATCGGTCCTTGACTTTTGCTATGTTAACAATGGTCAGGGATCTCTTGCTTTGAAAAAAGTTTTGGAGCTCCGAGGATGGAAACAGAAACATTGTGGCTTAGTCAATGTTCCCCACATGAAGGATGTTTTTGCACTCTTTCATGAACCTGAAGCTGGATTTAACGGCATAATCAAAAGTGAAAACGCCAATGAGGTTTCCTTGAGTTCCATTCCTAAATCTATCGAACCTGTTGGGTATTTGTATTTTAATCAAAATGGTTATTCGACTTATTGCAAGGAGTATAAAGAGTATTGGAGTTGGGTCGAAAAAAGGAATGAAACGCGCTATGAAGGGACAAAGAGTCATGGTAAGAACTACGATGCTAAAAATATGATGCACACGTTTCGCTTGTTGCAAATGGCAATTGAAATTGGGAAATCGGGGGAAATCAACGTGCAAAGACCGAATAGAGAATTTTTGCTTGATATAAAAAGTGGGAAGTTCGAGTATGATGATTTAATGTCAATGGCTCAAGAATTGCAAAATGAAATGAAAGAAGCGTATGAGCATTCATTTCTTCAAAGCTCGCCAGATAAGAGTAAAATCAATCAATTGCTAGTTGAGCTTCGAACAAATTACTACAAATAATAGCACCTTTAGAAGCTCAACCAGGTCAATCAAAATCACTCATTTGGTGTAAGTGTATTTAGCTTTTGGGCTTTACGTATTGATACCAATCAGATTCCATAAACCGTTTGGAGAATTGGTACAGCGGTCTTATTTTAATTGAATTAGAGTAATTGTCGTAGTATTTCTCAGCTCCATTTTCAAAGTAACCACCTATGTAAATTTGAAACTTTGCATCCTTAGTGGTGTAGTTGCTTATATTGCAAAGGCTTGTGTGAATTTGGGTGTATCCCCTTGGGACAAATTGATCAACCGATCTGGATAAATCTAAAACAAAATACTCTTTTCCTTCATTTTGATCTTTAAAGGATTCGTTATTGGGGTATAAAGCGATAGAGCAGTGATCGGGGGCCATCTTTCTGGCGATCATTGGTGATTCTGAAAAATCTCTATTGACTCCCACTACCACTTTATCATATTTCTGCATGGCAGCAAGTGGTAGATGCACTTTTACTTTTCGAATCTCTTCTTTTGTAAGTTCTGTGCCATCGAGCAACTCTGCACCATCTAAAGTTAATTTGATCTCTTGTGAGAATCCGAATGTTGAGAACAGTAAGGTAGCGATTAAAATTTGTATTATTTTCATAAGTAACGTTTCTACAAAGGTTGAAAGTAGTTCGTTTTTTACCTAAAATACAGTGTATACAATCTGTATATTGATCTTTTAAATAATTGATAAATAGATCTTTAATTTGAAATAGAGTCTATGGGGTTTCAGTTTAATGGTCTCGGTCTGATTGTTCTTGAATCTTAATATGTCCTTCAGGTAAGCATATCAATTCAAAAAATTCGCATGCACATGTTTCTGGGATGCAAACTGAAAATAAAATTTTTCCAATAGAGTCTTTTGAATTAGAAGCATGTACACGACTAATGTGAGATATCAACATATCGCGTGGAACTTCCCTTTTAAGACTTTTATAAATGAATTC
>JALEGO010000540.1 GCA_022763165.1 Flavobacteriales bacterium | reverse complement strand
TCTGACAAGAGAGTCACATCAGCTGAGCTATTCCAATATCAAGATTTTGGGAATGATTTAAATAACTACCATGTGTCAGGTATAAAGCTTCTGAATACTTTAACGCCTTTACAAAACTTTCATCCAGCGCATAGTATCAACCAAACGGCTTTAGCATTCGATCCAAGATACGATACCAACAATGAATATGAATTTATATATAGTGCAACAGGTGAACTTCAGCAACAATTCAGAGCTGGTGATGTAAAACAAACCTTTATTTGGTCCAATGATAACAGGTTTCCAATTGCCAAAGTTATCAACGCAGAGGCTGAAGAGATAGCTTATACGGGTTTTGAAGACCATAATTTTGATGCAGGTGGTTGGATTTTTAATCAAAATACTTCCACTAACGTGTTACTTGGAAATAAGAGCTTCAAATTAAGTTATGCGAATGAAGTTCGTAAAAATAATGCTCCTTCCGGTGAATATATACTCGGGCTATGGGCTGCCTCTGGAGATATTGAAGTTTATGTCAATAATAGCCTTGTTTATTCAAAATCTGGCATCGTAGATTATGAAAATCTTCAGATTAATTTGAGTTTAAATGCCAACTCTAACTTCATAAGTGTTCAAGGTCACGCAACAATAGACGAATTAAGGCTTCATCCGAAGGATGCACAAATGTTGACTTATTGTTTCGATGCAAGTTCTCAATCAATGCTGGGGCAAGCCGATTTAAATAATTTCTTTCAAAGCTATTCCTATGATGAGTTCAATCGACTGCAGATTATCAGAGATCATCAGGCGAACATCAGAAATTATTTTGAGTATTACTTGAAAGGAAATAATGGCAGGTTACATAACGAAATACATACTTATATTCCGCAAGTAGAAAATTTGCAAAATGTGTCTGATATCCTTAATCAACCTGTAGAATCAGTCCTTAGAGAGGTTAGCTATCTTGATGGTCTAGGCAGACTAGTCCAACATGTAAAAATTGATCAATCACCCACTAAAAGAGATATTGTAAGCATCAAAGAGTACTCCGGCTTGGATTTTGAATTGAAAAAGTACTTACCATTTACAGTTAATATACCAAATGATAGCTACCTATCGAATGCTAAATTGAGACAAAATTTGTTCTATGGAAGTCCTGTAAATAGCTATGGTTATGAGGAGTATGTCACGGATCAATCTCCATTAAAAAGGGTAATAGAATCCGCTACCCCTGGATTGGATTGGAGAATAGGGTCTGGTCATGAAAAAAACAACCTATTTAGAACAAATACACTTAATGAAGTTCGCAAATTTGACAACCTTAATAGTCTAGGATATTATCCAGCTGGCTCATTATTGGTATTAACGGAAATCGATGAAAATGGAAATTCAGTTACTTCCTATAATGATAAATTAGGTAAACAAATATTAGTTGACCAACAAGGCTCATTAACTTACAAGGTATACAATGACTTAAGCAGATTAGTCGCCATTTTGCCTCCGACCTTAGTAGAACAAATGTTGAACCAAAACGACTATAACGTTATGTCTACAAGCAATAGAAAAGGGGCTTTCCTTTATAATTATGATGCGAAGGGTAATATTGTCAGAAAAGATTTACCTGGTGCTGAACCAACTATGTTATATTATGATAGACTGAACAGGTTGGTTTTGACAATAGATGGCAATAACAATAAAAAGTTCCAAAAATACGATCAGTTGAGTAGACCGATTTATGCAGGATCTTATACGGGAAGCGTTACACCATCTAACGAACAACTATTTGAAGAAACAGCCAATAATGCTTCAGGATATACCTTAAACCAAGCTTTTCCAACTAGCAATTTCGAAATTCATGAGATTTCATACTATGATCATTATGATTTTAATGGAGACAATCAAATCTCAAATTTTGAGAATTTTCAAGCAGATATTGATTATGCTTCTATTCATAATCCTTTGACATTTGGGCAATTGACAGGTAGTAAAATTGCTGTAATCGAGCCAATTGCAAAAACGATTGAGAGTTGGGAAGAAACATCCTCCTTCTTTGATGAATTTTATCAACCGATTTTGACAAAAACAATTAACTCTACTGGAGAACTTGATAAAGAGTATCTATCCTATGACTTTAACGGAAATATTATTAAATCAAAACTCCTGCATAGAACAAACTTAGGTGGTTTAAAGGCTCACGCGATCGAAAAAGAAATGATTCTTGATCACGCGAATCGCCTACTTGAAACATATCATAGTGTTGATGGTAATACTCCAGTTTTAGTAAGCAAGAGAACTTACAATGAACGTGAGTTGTTAAGAAAACTTTCATTGGGTCAGGTGGAAGAAGATAATTTCTTACAAAATATTGATTATCGATATAACATTAAAGGTTGGCTAACAAGTATTAATGGAGTAAAAGAGAATTGCGGTAATATAGATAAAGAAATTGGTGGCTTCAACGATATCAATGCCAGCAAACAAAGAGGAACCAATTCTAATACTCCAATTGCCATACCTTCCAATTTGACAACTGAAAATACCGATTTATTCTCTATGATACTCAGGTATAATCAGTATGGTTCAAACCCACAATACAATGGGAATATTTCACAAGTCATTTGGCAATCCGGATGTGGTGAAGTCATAAGTAGCTATGCATTCGAATATGACAACAGAAATCAACTTATTAATAGTGAGTTTAGCGAAGGAAATTCATTATCAACTTTAGTACAAACTAATAGCTATAATACCAGCTACAGTTATGATAAATCTGGCAATGTAAATACCTTAGAGCGATATGAAAATGGTAATTTAATAGATGATTTAAGTTATACCTATGATTCCGAAAACCACATCATCAATTTAGAAGAACTTGCTGATTATTCGATTGGCTTTAAATCTCAACTCGGACAAGCTGGTTTTGGTTATGATAATAATGGCAATATGACTAGAGATGATCATAAGGGCCTCAATATTTCATACAATGAAATGAATTTGCCTACGGTCTTTGCTTATGATACGGGTGATTCATTAAAAATTGTTTACAATAGTACTGGTTCAAAATTAGCTAAATACAGTAAAGCAAATGGAGCTACTTGGTCAGTTAAGAATTACTTAAATCATTTCGAATATTTGGACAATACCTTGGAAGCCATCTATTTTGATGAAGGTAGAGTCGTTTCAAACAATAACAATTGGATTTATGA
>JALEGO010000539.1 GCA_022763165.1 Flavobacteriales bacterium | reverse complement strand
TGGTATGAACTTGGATAAAACGATTTTGAAAACTATGAGCACTTCTAATATTTCCAAGGTCAAAGCGTTTTCCCTCTTTGAATATCATTACTTCATCCTCCAAGTACACCATGAAAAGCTGTCCGATCTCTTCAGAGCGCACTAACTTTATGTCACCTTCATTAATTTCAAACGCAAGTAAATCATCATTTTGAGAGTAGATATGAGTTGAGGAGGATTTAGCGACCAAAGTCAAATTTGTGAAATTAAGCCCTTCTTCGATTACTTCTGCACAAACGAGCTTTTGATCGTTCTTAAAATAATTGAACCAGCCACTTCTTCTTTCTCCCTTAATTATATCGTCAAAATCATGAGCAAGCAAAGTTTCTCCTGTTGGTGAGGTGATTCCAAATTTTCCATTCTTCTGACTAAAGAGATAACGATGAAAATCGAATTTATTATAATCATAAGCCAAGTAGAAAAGCGTGTCATAGACCATAGGGATTACTATTCCTGAATCTGGATCAAAAGATCCAGTTTTTTCCTGTCTGAGGAAGAATTGAGAATATCCAGCATTCCAAATCAAATCCCATTTAGGCTCCAGTATTACAGATCCGTCACCCTTCATGAGACCATATTGATCAAGTTTATTTCTGATGATATAATAAAAACCTGTATCAAGACAACAATTCATACAAGAAGATTGAATGAAAAACTTTGGAGGTACGACAGTATCACCATTGATGTTTAATACACCAATTTTGGAGTTTTGAGTAAAACGAACTTCATTGGAGTTGCAAATCTTTGCCGATTCTAGTCTATCAAGAAGAACCTCTCCTTTTTTATTAATAATAAATACTTTGCGTTCAGAAGAATAATGTTTGGCAATATCAAAGTGTCCGAAGCCTTGAAAATGTCCTTCTAGTTTTGGAAACTGAAGTTGACCAGTAGTGTCAATGCAATAGCTAAAGTTTTTCCCTTTTTCTATAGTTCTAACGATCATATTTGGGAATCGATCTAATTCCACCCTTAATGTATCCATTTGAACAATGAATTTCTCGTCATAAAAGACTCCAGTTCGTCCTTTTCTTTTTAATTTGAATAATGCGTAAGGCAACCGAAAATCTTGAATATCATCATAAATACAATCAATTTTGAGGTTACCGTATTCATCAGCAAGTCCTATTCCGGTATCTCCTCTGAGCCAGAAATAGCCATTTGTAAATTTCGCTATGCTGATGTAATTGGGTTGAATGATCCACTGACCAGATGCGTTTTTGACGCCAAATTTGCAATTAGAAATCTCTTTCTCAATAGTAAGTTGTCCAAATAACAAGGCCGGACATAGCGTAATCATGCCTATGATTAATCCAGGATAAAAATAAAGTAGTATAAATTGTTTCAATACAAAGACTTATAGGTTATTGAACAACATCACCCATTAGCCAAACGGAATGCGCATACAATGTATCAAAAAATCAAAATCTATTTTCTTGATTTAACAAAATTTGACATAAAAGGCGATTGAATCATTCAGAGTTTTAATCGTTTTTCAGCAGAAAGTGCGTATCGTCTATTAGTCGGTTGATTTCAACCGGTAGCGTCCCATTGTAAACACCTCTAATATGACCTTCTTTGTCAATAAGGAGAACGTTCTCGGTATGCAAAAAATCTTCTTCAGAAGTAACGGATTTACCAAAGCCCTCATCAGCAAAGTAAGAGACTCTGGCAATATCATAAATCTTCGCTTTACTTCCCGTTAATAGGTGCCAGTTATTGGAATGGATACCCATGTGATTGGCATACTGTTTTAACTGTGCTACAGAGTCTTCTTTAGGTGTAACAGAGTGCGATAATATGGCAACGTCATCGTGGTTTCCAAAATTTTCTTGAATTCTAATCATGTTACCCATCATTTTGGGACATATGCCAGAACATGCCGTAAAGAAGAAGTTTGCGATGGAAACTTTTCCTTGAAGCGCATCATTGGTAATTTGAATTCCGTGTTGATTGGTAAATGAAAAATCCTTTATTGTATGAATGGTTTTATAGGATGCATCTTCTTTTACAATCCATTCCGGAGTAAATTCAGCGGAATTAAAATAGGGTAGGGGAATATCCTCAGGTTCGTTTTCGCAAGCCAAAAACAAAGCCCAGAACAAGCATACGAGCACTCCAAATTTTGATTCAATTCTCATCTGCAATGTAACATCTTTTTAGGCCCATTAAACCATATTTTTTACCATTTTCTCTTATGACATAATTAGCCCTAATCTTACCATCCGGCCGCCATACTTTTTGAGATCCAAATTCCCTTCCATTATGGTAATGCTGAACTTTGTATGGTTGGCCACTCGAATACCAATGTTCATGTTTACCTTCACTAAAACCATGGACAAAGGTCATCTCATATTTTATTTGCCCATTTGGGTGCCATCCTTTATGAACTCCGTGTTTTTCTCCATCTCTGTAAGTCCGCGAATATTGCAATGCTCCGTTGGAATAATACCTTTTGGATGTATTTTCCTTATGCCCCTGAAAATAGCTTTCATCAAGTTTCAAGGAGTCATTCTCATGATAAGTCATTAGATGCCCACTGAAGGGAACATCGTTGTATGTAACGAGTCCAGTACTGTTTTTAATCAAATTCAAATTCCTAATATCCACACTTAATTCAGGAATATCATGAAATACAAAATCACAGGTTTCAATAGCCGAATTCGTAATATTCAACTTGTCCCTATTAGGTTCTTTAAAACAACCTAAACTCAAGACAATAATCAAAAGACAAAAAGAGAAACCTTTGCTGAAGGAGAGCATAATTAATTGGTGAAGGTACCAGGTGTTCCATGATAATTTCCTCCATTGATCCATGGTAAGTCATCAGTAAAATGATAGTGATAGATGCCATCTGGAAAGTCCTCAGTAGCATGAGTATGACCATGGTCATCATCCAAATCATCGTTGGTCAATTTAACTCCATTTTCATATGGTCCATATACAGGGAAACCATCTAGTAAAAAGCCCATAAAAGCATCATTTCCAACAGTTTGTGTCAGCCATGTAGGCTCAATGTGGTAATGATAGGTCGTCATTGCGGGATGTCCTTCATATTGGTCAAAAGTGTTTAATTCTTCCAATATATCATCTCCAGGTGCAGCTACTTGATTAAAAAAGACAACTCCATTTACAGCTACTCCAATCGCACCATATGTTGTTGCGCTTTTAGATGAAGCCTCTTCTGGAAATCTTGGAATCTTGAACACAAAATTTTGAGCTTCAATTTCTCCAGGATTTTTATTGAAATCAGGATTGTTAGGCTCAGAATAATTCTCATACAAAGCATGTCCTTGAGGGTAATACATGCTTTTATGATCAGGCTCATCG
>JALEGO010000538.1 GCA_022763165.1 Flavobacteriales bacterium | reverse complement strand
TTTGGATCTAATGACAGAAGCTGGGTTTGGTACTATTGAAGTTAGAGCTCGAAGGCCTTACAGAGTATTAACGCCAAACCATTACAATACAGATAAAATTATTCATATCGAAAGTGTTGAAGTTTGCGCGATTAAGGATCCAATGCCAGCTGACGGTCCTTGTATTTTTACTGGTAAGACTGCGATATATCACGGTAAAGAAGAGTATTTCGATGATCGCAAAGGGCATGTTCTTCTTCAAAACCAACCTTTAGCCGTTTGTGATAAAACTGCTAAAGCGCTGCAAGATTTGAATACAGGAGATATTTATATATCTGAATCCAATTATCATTATAATGGAGGCGGATGTTGTTAGGCTGGTAGCGTTATTTTGATCCTTTATTAAAAGTTATAACGTAGGCCCAATTGTGCCTGCCATCTGCTATTCAGTTGATCTATCTGCCAGGGTGTTCCATTTGGATTGTTGAATTGATATGTTGCTTGATTGTTTTCTGTTCCTTCCAGATCAATAAGCTGATAAGAAGAGTTTTGCAGGTTGGGTACATATGATTGTAATCCCCAACTGTAATGAAGTAAATTCAAAATGTTGATGATATCAAAAGTGAATTCAAAATTATTTGGTTTACTTTCTTTTGGAAAAAGTTGATGAGCAACTCTCAGGTCTAGTAAGTTATTCCATGGTGCTCTACCTCCGTTTCTCTCAGTGTGTTGGCCTCGTCTGCTGGATAGATAATCATCTGCTGAAATGTACTTGTTCAGTTGTTCCCATTGCTCTTCGGTAGAAATGACTACATCGCCATTATTGTCAACGATATCAACGAGCTGAATTTCATTTTTATTAGCCGGAACATAGAATAAGTCATTTTTAGAGGATCCATCATTATTCAGGTCTCCAGCCACTGTATAAGAAAAAGGAGCTCCGGATCGTCCGGTGTAGACTAAAGTGACCATTGTCTGATTCCTCGGATTTAGTTTAAACTTATACTGAGCTGTTCCAACAATCTTATGCCTTATGTCAAAATTCGACCAAGATAAATCGGGATCATTGGAGTTGACACTTTGATTCCAGCTGAAGTTGGCTGCCATTGAATTTCTTACTCCATTCATAAGATCCTTACTTTCACCAAATGTATATGCGGAAGTTACCATAAGTCCGTTATCAAATTTTTTGTTGGCTTGAACAGTAAGGAAATATTTGTATCCCTTGTTCGTGTTTGTCAATAAGAAGACATTCGTAAATGCCGGATTGATTTTCTTATCTTCACCGGAACCAAGATAAACAAGGCGGTCATCGGCACCTTCCATTATTGTTGTTGAGTCTTTAAGATTTATTGAACGAAACCAAATATCTTGGATAGATTTGGAGAACATCCCTTCAAAAGTTAGATTTAGTCCTTTGTTTAGCTTCCAATCAAAAGAAATTGACGATCTCCAATCTCTTGGTAGTTTGAAGTCATCATCAATCAGGTTTATTTCCGTTAAGTTAGGTTGTAAGACCTGTAGGTTAGCTAAGTCGGGTGTTATGGTAAGATTAGAATCTGGTCTTAGGTCAATATTTCCGTAATTAAGTCCTGAAATGTAGTGGGCGTAAGCATACCAGGCAAAGGGAATTCTTCCTGTAAATAATCCTGATCCTCCGCGCAGCTGCATGGTTTTATTTTCATTTAGAGCAAGCTGAAAGCCTAGTCTCGGATTAACCTGTGGAGTTCCTCCAAAGTCATTATGATAACCTTGAAACGCAGTGGTATTGAAAACGGCTTCATTTTTAGGAACCTTATCGGGGTGTACTTGAAGATCTAGCCTAACTCCTGCAGTCACTTCGAATCGATTGGAGAATCTATAGCGATCTTGTGTGTAAAAGCTTAACAACATAACCCTAAAATCAGCTGATGGATTATTCTTATTGTATTCGAAGCTATTATCACCATAGTTATATACCCCCCTAATTCTTTTGGGTTGGTCATTAAAGAAGTGATCCAAACTCTTGTATTCCCATCTTCCATTCCAAGCTGTCAAAAATCGATATTGTATATCATAAATATCATTATTTGTGCCTACGGTTATTGTGTGTTTGTTCTTGTAAATTTTGAGATTATCAGAGATCTGAGTGGTATTGAGTGTAAGTCCATAGATTGACGCTTCTCTGTAGGTGCCTAAAAAGATTGTATTGGCTGAGTTGTGTGTGATCTCTACATGCGGGAATACATCTCCGTCATAAACTCTTTCATCATTTACTGTATTGTAGCCCACAATAAGATGGTTGAATACACGTCCGTTAAAGCGACTTTTTAACTCGGCAACTAGGCTATTCGTTTTACTTATATGGGTGAAAGCCTGGCTACTGAATTTTAGAAAGTTTGATCCCCGATCGAGGTTGTCTGCTGAGCCCACAACATAGTTGTCTCGAAGAATCAATTGGTGTTTTTTGTTGATATTGTAATCCAGCCTGATGAAGAATTTGTCGCTTTTTCTTTCATTGAAAAGTGCCCCAAATGAGCCAGGGTCATAATCATATCTAGAAATAAGAGTGTCTGAAATAGCTTGTGCTATTTCTCTGCTAATTTGAGTCCCCTCAGTTCCAGGCTCGTTCAAAATGGGTTCTTTGCGTCCAGTATTTTCATAGTTTGCAAAAACAAATAGCTTATTCTTGATTAATGGGCCTCCTAATCTAAAGCCGCTTTGGTAATCATAATAATCCGCAATTGCCGATCGCTCTTCATTTGCGCTCTTCCCTGTAATCCACTGGTTTCTGCCAAAGAAATACGCTGAACCTTCCAATGTGTTTGTTCCTCCCCTTGTTACTGCGTTAATACTTGCACCTGTAAAGTTTCCTTGTTTAACATCGTATGGGGCTATGGAGACTTGCAACTCTTGGATGGCATCTAAGCTTATCGGCTGCGTGCCAGCTAAAGCTCCGGGAGTTCCAGAAGCCAGAGATCCAGCTGCTCCACTTGATGGTTCTTGAAAGCCCAAAACGTCATTATTTGACGCTCCATCAATACTTAAGTTATTGTATCTGTAGTTGGCTCCTGCAAAGGAGCTTTGTCCACCTTGTGGAGACAATCGCGTAACATCTTGTAAGCTTCTATTTAAAGAGGGCGTACTGTTTATTGTTCTTTCATCAATATTATTAGAAATCCCTTTTTTGTCATTGTTGAACACATCATTCCTGTCGCCTAAGATAGAAACTGGGCCGAGCATGTGAACATCCTCTTTCATTTTTAGGTCGAACCAATGTGTTTTTCCTAAATCGACATAAATATTTTCTTTTATCAGTTTACGATAACCCACTATCGATGCAACAAGTTTGTAGGGCCCACCCGGTTTTAAATTGTCCAGCACAAAGTGCCCGTCTTTCATAGATGTTGCTCCAAAAAAGGTGCCTGTAGGTATGTGAGTCACCTGGATGGTGGCATATTGTAGTTTGTTTCCCAATGAATCATGTACAGAGCCCTCAATTGAGCTTGAGGTAATTTGGGATTTAAGGAAAAAGGGTGCACACATTAGTATGAGCACTAATACATTTTTAAACGAAATCATGTAGAGTGTTTTATATTCTAGGAATACCTAGATCTTTGGACTGTTTTTGGCAAATTAAGCAAGCGCAGTCGGAGGAGCGCGATGAGGTCGAAAATACCGAAGTAAATCAGTGGTGATTTCAATATTCAGTAATGGTAAAGTTGGCTCAATGTCTATGCATCTGGATAATGCATTTTTCAATCTTCCCTTTGAACATTTCAGAAACTGACGCAACTGGAATGTATTGTTAATCTCGCTAAGCGTTTTTAACCAATACGCATCATTGAAATGAAAACTTGCCATTAGATTATTGGCTAAGTCACTGTTTCCCCACGGGAGAGAGATAAATGGTTTCGCCTTAAATGCATCTTTTCTAATTCCAATGATATAGAGCCCTCCAGAATGCGTTGGGCCTAGAACAAATCTGTGTTGCTCTAAAAGGTCTTTTGTTTTGTGGATGTGACGGGTATTTAGTTTGGGAGTGTCATTACCAATAACAATTACTTTTTGAAACCCGAATTCGAAGACTTCTTGAATGGCATTCGAAAGTTTTTCTCCGAAATCCCTTCCATTTTGGTTTGCTTTATGAGAATGAAATATGGGCAACCCTGTGCGCTTGATAGTATTTTCAGTGTTGCGGATAAGTATTGATGCGGTGTCAACGTTTCTCTTCCAATCCGAAAGCAGCTGCTTTTGTGCTGCTTGATCTTGGCTGCACAGTGAAAAGAATAATATAGCGGTATCCTGAATCAAGGGGTCAAAGCTATTCATTTATTTGAATTGAGAATGTTGGTTTTTCGACATTTCAGTCTAAATGAATGAAACCAGATAGATTATGTTTGTAAAAAATGATGTTATGAAATATGCTTCATTGATTATTGGCATCTTGGCCATGCTATTTTCTTGCTCTAATCCGAGTCCTGAACAAGAAACAGTAAAGGATAAGAGATCTGAAAATGTTAAGATTGATCAGAATGATGTCTCAGAAACAGATCCAATAGAAAAAATACGTCAGCTCTATAAAGTTGTAATCGGTCAAAAGCAAGATAGTATATTGACCATTAAAACAAAATACTACAATTGTCCAGATTATCCAGAAGAGGGCTCTGTTACCTATTACCATAACAATAATGACATTCGTTTGATTGAATTAAATTATTCGGATGGCGGTCATTCTGGTGCTCAAGAGCAGTTCTTTGTTGAGAATGGTAAGCTGTTTTTTCATTTTTTCGACATGAGCTATTGGACTTTTGTGGATAGCGAAGGGGAGCAAAAGACTAAGGATGTATTCATTCAAGAACGTACATATTTTGATAATGGGAAGGTTATTAAGTGTTTAAGTAAAGAGTTTTCAAGTAACGATGGAGAAAACGTTCAAGACTTGTCCCAAAAAACTCCAAATAAAGAAATCGTTGATTGCGGTCGAGATGAATTACTGCGAAAGTTTAAAACGTTAATTCAAAAGGAGTCAGCATCTAATCTAGGCTGCATTTGGGAGTAAACTAGTTGCTGGTTTCAACGACAGCTTCCGTAACATTTATAATATGATCACCGACCTTCTCTAAAGCAGAGAACATGTCTTTATAGATGATACCGGATTTAATGTCATAGTCTCGTTTCTCTATACTTTTGAGGTGCTTTTTCCTGAGCTTATTCCGGTTTTCGTTGATTTCATTTTCCTTTTGTCTGGCTGAATCGAGTGTGACTGTATTGTAGTCAGAAGTCAGGTTTTTGTACATGATATCTCCAGCTTCCTTAACTTCATTTAGAATTTCTAAAACGCCATTTCTCTGTTTGGGAGTGAACCATATTTTTCTAGCCTGTTTTTGTTGAATATCCTTCGACATTTGATATATGATATCAGCAATGCGTTCCAGGTCATTGACAATGCTTAATTGGCTACGTATTCTTACAGATGCCATTTCACTTAACTCACCTTCAGAAACTTTTAATAGATAGTCTGAAATTTCATCTTCCATTTTGTCAGTGATGTCCTCATATTTCTCTATCCTGTTGAATATCTTATCAGAGTCTTTGGTATTTGATGCCATCAAAAGATCACCAATGAAGTTTAGCATCCTTCTTGTGAGCTTACCCATTTTTGCTACTTCCTTTTTCGATTCCAACAAGGACAACTCTGGGGTACTCAATAAGCCGGCAGAAATGTATTCTAGAGAAAATTGTTCATCGTCTTCTCCTTTCGAAATCACCAATTTGGTAGCAATCTTGACCAATTGTGGTACAAACCATATTAATAATAATACATTGATGATATTGAAAGATGTATGGAAAATTGCAAGAGTGAATTTATTCGGGTTGTCTGTGCCTGTTGCTGGCCAGATAGAATGAATACCATCTATAAAATACGGTAACAGGAACACCATCCAGAGCACTCCGATTACATTGAACATGGTGTGAATTCGAGCGGCTCTTTTTGCATGCACATTACCGACTAATGCTGCTAATGTGGCTGTGATTGTAGTTCCGATATTTTCTCCTAATATCATTGCTGCTCCAACTTCTATAGGAAGCCCCTCATTGCATAAAATAATGGTGATGGCCATAGCCGCACTGGAGCTTTGAACGATTATAGTTATGAGTGTTCCAACCAAAACGAAAAGCAACCTTGTCATCAGGCCAGGGTTCGTAAACTGTCCCAACCAAGCCATTAAGGTCTCGTTTTCATTGATGCTTGGGATGGCATCCTTGAGCGTCTGTAAACCAAGGAAAAGAAGTCCAAAACCAATCATAAATTCTCCCCAGTTTTTCAGATTGGCTTTTTTTGTGAAAAGCATGGGGAAAGCAAAAGCTATTATAGGAAGTGCTAGTGTTGAGACTTTAATTTTTAGACCAATGGCAGACACCAGCCAGCCTGTGACCGTGGTTCCAATATTTGCACCCATAAGCACACCGGCAGACTCAATCAAGCTGATCAAACCAGCATTTACGAAGCTGACAGTCATTACCGTGGTTGCAGAAGAAGATTGAAGTAGGGCAGTGATCAGAAAGCCTGTGGCCACTCCAGTGTATCTATTGGAGGTCATTGCACCCAGGATTTGCCTCATCTTATGTCCGGCAGCCTTCTGAATACCTTCACTCATAACTTTCATTCCGTAGATGAAAAAGCCAAGAGCTCCAATAATTTTTAAGGTGGTGAAAATGATGTTTCCTATGTCCATGTCAAATCTGCCAGACTATCGCGCAAAAGTATACGCTATTGGAAGAAATCCTACAAAAGTCAATGTTAATTTAATATTAAGAAAGACTGTAATGAGATTAGACTGGTCTTAACTAAGAATAATTTCTAAAGCTCTTATTCTCTTATTTTGATCGATAGCAGATTTGTGGTACATCTTGAGCAGATTCGATTGGTAAATAAACAATCCGCCCGAGCTAAATTCGCAACTGACTGGGATGCCGTTTTCAACGATCGTTTTAATCTCTTTTGTTTGAAGCGTTTTTTTGTGAGCTCCAGGAAAAATCGAAACCAGTGGTTTAGAAGTTGATATGTTATCAATCGCCAGAATCACTCTTAAGTCGCTTGCATTTTCTTGATGTTGATGCCATTTTTCTTTTTTAAAACTTAGATTGGATTCTAATTTTTTGATGCCTCCAAAATCTAGGACTTTGAAAATCTTTTCTAGATTGTGGTTTTTAAGCAGTTTGACTAATTCTTTTTCTATAGTCGGCCAGTCAGAAAATTTGTCTAGCAAACTTCTAATCCTTCTGATCTCTCTTTGAGTGAACACATGATTGAGTATAGCGTAGCCCTTTCCCTCAATTTTACCTTTAATGGACTTCAAACCTCTATCATCAACCTCAGTTTCATAAACTTCCAAGCAACTGTTGATGCGCTCCTTTATTTTTCTTTTGAGCCTTGAAGGTTTAAGTATTTTTATATGTTCTCCGAGACCCAGAATATCTTTCTCTAATTCATAGTTATGCTGTACTTGGATGGAAAAAGTCACACCAAAATGGTCTTTTGAAATGATTTTTTGACTGTGATGCAAAGGCTTCGTTTCGACATAAGGGGCATGAGAATGTGTTACAAAAAACACGACTTCTTCAACAGGTACATTAATACCGACAGAAACGCCAATAGCATTTTCAAAATGAGTATCTGGATTAAAATCAGGGCTCTCAATAAGAAATTTCTTGCTTTCCTTAATCTCAATGATTCTATCCAAGGCTAAGTTCAATATTCCCTCATTCTTTTTTTTGATACCAATTACAAACCATCTATTGCGAAATTCTTTCAATAGATAAGGGTGGAAATCAAAGGAATTGGCTTGTCTGGCCTTAAACGATTGATAGGTAATGAGTATAGCTTTCTTATTGATGATTGCTTTATAAAGTTCATCTAAGAATTCGAGTCCTTTTAAATTTTCATTCTTTTCGAAGTCAATGACTGACTTTGAATTCGTTTTTTGAGAATAAATATGGTCTTCCAGCTTCTGAACCATGCCATCAAGCTCTTTGAAATGAGAAAAACCATTGAATTGCTTCATGAATTCAATAGATTCATAAAGCATGTTTAGGTCTTGTTCCGTCAGTGGTATATTGGTAATTGA
>JALEGO010000537.1 GCA_022763165.1 Flavobacteriales bacterium | reverse complement strand
GGCGCAAGATTTCCATTTTAGTCAGTACGGCAGCTCGTTCACGAACTTTAATCCTGCCTTAACAGGAGGTTTCGATGGAAAGTACAGAGCCCACATTCACTCAAGGAGACAATGGTCCAACCTGATTTCCACTTCATACTTCACAAATTATTTGAGCTTTGATTTACCCCTTAATGGAGATAATAAATTCAACTATCCCTCACTAGGAGCGTCAATAATAAGTGATCAGATAGGAGAGGTTTACAAGAACGTAAACATCAACCTGAGTGGTTCCTTCAGAATGGCGCCACTTCCAAATCGCAACCATCAGATTTCTATCGGTGCAGAAGCAGGATTGATGCAAAAAAGTATTGATGTTAATCAATTGTATTTTGGAAATCAATATGATTCCAAAACGGGTTCCTATGATCAAAGTATCAGCTCAGAAGCCGTTCTTTTCGGTAATCGAGGCGTCATCAATAATCTTGACATCAATGCCGGTATACTGTACAACTTTGCTAGCAAGACTTCCTTGGTCAATCCATATGTTGGATTCAGTACATTTCACATTTTGCAGCCAAAGGAATCATTTTATGATCAGGACTATAAACTGCCCATGCGCACCGTGGCCCATGCCGGAGCGAAGATTAATATGCTCCCAAAAGTTCAACTAGTACCTCAAGCTATATTTATGCAACAAGGCGTAAGCCAAATGCTCATGATGGATGTATATGCCCATATAAGATTGAATGGTTTCAATACTTTTCTAATACCTGGTATTTCATATCGAAATGCTGATGCAGCAATTTTGCATTTTGGCATTACAAAAGGAAAGTATTCAGGAATGATTAGTTATGATGTAAATGTTTCCTCCCTGAGCGCCTACACAAATTACCAAGGTGCCATGGAATTTTCTTTTACATATTTAATGGCCAAACCAACCCAATTACCCAAACTGAATTCATGCCCCAGTCTATAACAAAATACATATCAATATTCATGGTGTTGATTTGGGCAACCGGATTGAAGGGTCAAGGTGTTTCGGATTATGTATCGCTTGCTGATGAATGGAAAGAGAAAGGAAACTATGCAATGGCTGTTTATTTCTACGAACAAGCTGTAATCAGTTGCTCAAAAAATGAGCGTTCTGCCATGCATCCTTACACAACTGGAAAGTCATATTATCGAAAAACACAGAACATTGAAGAATACAGCTTAATTCTAGAAGATGACTCTGAGTTCCCGGAACAAATCGAATATAAAAAGCCAACCACAGAGGTTTTAAATCTTTCATCTGATAGTGTCCTACTTGTGACCCTCGAATCAGCTGAATGTTCGGACCTTGTTTATCAATTGGGTCATGCCTATTATATGAACAATGAATACGACCGCACAGAGCTACTATTCTCTAAATATTTAACACATTTCAAGAACTTTGAATTATTGGGGCGATTTTGGTACGCAAATGCTCTTATCCGCAAATCCAAATACGTTGAGGCCATAGCACAACTCGAAAGATTTAGAGATGAAATTCAGTATGCATCAGGCCTAGGTTATTATTATGAAAGGGCAAAGATTCTAATAGGTGACTGTAATTTTGCATTTGAACAGTTGGCCAATTTTGAATTCGAAAAACTTGCTTACAAGGAAAACAATGTATCACAAGAAAGTCACACCATGTTCGGGGCCTCTTACTCAGCAAGGGACACGATATTATATATTTCCAAACTGGTCGAAAAGAATATTGGTGAAATAAAGCATTCTGATTTGGATATAGTTGAAGCAAACTTGAAGTCCAAAGAACAAACTGGTCTGGGTGATTACATTAATACCGAAATACATGAGGCCAGTCCACATTTGTCAAAAAACGGAATGAAAATGTTTTTTACAAGATGGAGCAATGATCAAAAACCGGCCATATATATGAGCAACAAATTTAATGGCCGGTGGCTCACTCCTTTGCGACTAGGCCCTGAAGTCAATAAAGATGGCTACAGCGCTATCAACCCACACTATGCTGAAGATCAAGGCCGGTTATATTTTGCATCCGATCGAGATGAAGGAAGAGGTAAATTTGACATTTGGTACGTAAATATAGATGAATTTGGAAAAGCAGATTCAGCAATAAATCTTGGGGCCAGAATCAATACCCAGGAAGATGAAGTTAGCCCATTTTACCATGCTCCTACCAAAGCGCTGTACTTTAGCTCAGATGGTCATCCTGGTCTTGGAGGAAGGGATGTATTCGTATCGAAAAGAGGTTCCAAGGCCTGGGGTTTCCCTGAAAACTTAGGCTACCCTGTAAATTATTCTAAAGATGATGAATACTTCATTCTACACGATGATGGAGTGAGTGGATATTTGTCAACAAATCGAACCCAATGCTTCGAAGAATGCACTGGAGGGAAATGTCATGAATTGTACAGTGTAAATCTCTCAAACAGAATTGTTTTAAAAGGTAAAGTCAAAGAAAAAGAAACACAAGAACCCATTGAGGACGTTCTTGTCCAAGTCTTTGAATTCGGAAAGGAAGAAGAGGGAAATGCAGAGTTTTCCATTACCAATGACAATGGTTTTTATGAGCTAGAGTTAGAGGCTGGTAAGAACTATGAAATTAATATACAGAAAAAAGGCTATGCCAATGGTTTCGGAGGTATCAACACGGACTATGACGAGGTATCAGATGAACTTACAAAAAACTTCAATTTAAGTAAAGAAGTTGTTGTTGTAGAAGAGAAAATAAAATTAGACGATGTCAAAGGAAAAGAAGAAATTGTTTTGGATGATATACTTTATGATTATGGCAAAGCCGAATTAAGAGCTTCATCCAAAGAAAGGCTAAACATCCTTTTTGAATTCATGCTCAACAACCCAAGCTTAACTGTTGAAATAGCTGCTCATACGGATGCTCGTGGAGGTGCTAAATACAATCTTGAATTATCGCAAAGCAGGGCCGAATCTTGTGTTAATTACCTAGTAGAACAAGGCATAGCCAGGAACAGACTTAGAGCTAAGGGGTATGGCGAAAGCAAGCTCCTAGTCAAAAATGCCAAAACTGATGCTGAACATCAGATCAACAGGAGAACTACCTTTAAAGTTTTGGATGATAGTTTTAAAGGAAATTAACTTCTCAATCACATTTCAGATTACCTTTTTCTTTTCTTTGTAAAGAATTGAAGAATTAGACTTTGGCTAAGAAAAGGAAATCAAGTCCTATCAGGATCCTCCTGGACCCCAGACGTGTGCTATTGGCAATCGGACTAGGCTTGATTGGCGCTGGCTGGCTGATTGCCAGTAAGTTCGATAAAGCCGCTTTTCTGAACATCGATTGGTCTTGGAATATTGCATTCTGGGTATTGATGGCATTTGTCTGCATAGGAGTTCGTGACCTGGCCTATATGATTCGGTTGCGCATTTTAACCCACAAAGAACTCTCATGGAAACAACTTTTTGAAGTCATATTTTTATGGGAATTCGGTTCCTCAATAACTCCTTCAGTTGTAGGAGGAGCACCAATTGCAATCTTCTTGTTGTCCAAAGAAGGTATCAAAGTCGGCAAATCAACCACAATCGTTTTCTTAACAGCCCTTTTTGATGAACTCTTTTTCGTAATTATGGTTCCCGTGCTTCTATTTTTCCTGAAGGGAAGTGTTCTATTCCCTGTAGACAGTGCTTCTATCATGTCTATATCCACAGGTACAAAATTTGTGTTTTGGGTAAGCTACGGTTTAATTGTGCTATACTGTATTTTTCTGTCATTTGGGATTTTTGTCAACCCCAAAGCCTTTAAATTTTTGCTCTCAAAACTCTTTTCCCTGCCAATTCTAAATAGGTGGAGAGATGGTGCCATCAAAACTGGAGACGAAATAATTGTTGCTTCTCAAGAGGCAAGAAAAGAGAGCATTGGGCATTGGATCAAATGTTTTATTGCTACTTACTTTTCCTGGACCGCCAGATATTGGGTCGTGAATTGTCTAATTATGGCATTTGTTTTAGTTGATGATCATATTTTGATTTATGCAAGACAACTCGTTATGTGGGTCATAATGCTGATTTCACCAACCCCAGGAGGAAGCGGTATTGCAGAATACGCCTTCTCGGTTTATCTTCAAGAATTCATCCCAAAAGGCCTAGATGGCACGCTCGCACTACTCTGGAGACTGGTAAGCTACTATCCATACCTCATTATTGGCGTAATTCTCTTACCTCGCTGGGTCAGAAGGGTTTATATTAAAAGGAAATTAATCTCTTTTAAAAAGGCATAAATTACACTACCTTCCTTAATTTTGTTGGGTGTCTCCCCGATTGCATCGGGGCCGGGCTATTCGCTTCAATCTCTTTGAGACATCCGAGCGGTTCACATTTCGTCAAGCTCAATGTGACTCAGCAGTATCGCTGCGCCTCTTGACGAAATAAAAGCAAGCGGGAGTCGAAGAGGATTTTCGCTGCTATCCCTGACACGGCAATACTTAAAAAATCGACCGAAGAATGAAGTTTGGAACAAAAGTTATACACGCAGGATTGGAACCAGATGAGAGCACAGGTGCCATCATGACACCTATTTATCAAACAAGCACCTATGCCCAAAGAGTACCTGGAGAACATAAAGGTTATGAATATTCAAGAACCCAAAACCCAACCAGACATGCTTTAGAAAAGAATCTAGCAAGCCTTGAAAATGCCAAACACGGGCTTTGCTACTCCAGCGGCATGGCGGCTATCGATTCTATCGTTCATCTCCTTGAACCTGGTGATGAAATAGTCTCCACAAATGATCTATATGGTGGATCTTTCAGACTCTTCAGAGGTGTCTATGAAAAGTTCGGAATCAAATCACACTTTATCAATCTATCCGATATAGATGCCCTTCAACAATCAATCAACGAAAAGACAAAGTTGATTTGGATCGAAACACCGACTAACCCGCTTCTGCATGTTTTTGACATTCAGAAAATTTGTGAAATCGCCCATCAAAAGAACATTCTTGTTTGTGTAGACAATACTTTCGCGACACCTTATTTACAAACACCTTTAGACTTAGGTGCGGATTTGGTCGTACACTCTTTAACCAAGTTCATTGGAGGTCACTCCGATGTGGTTATGGGTGCAATAATGCTTAATGATGATTCCCTACAAGAAAAACTGGCATTCTATCAAAACAGCTGTGGTGCTACTCCTGGCCCACAAGACTGTTTTTTAGTGCTTAGAGGCATAAAAACATTGCACCTAAGAGTGCAAAGACACTCCGAAAATGGCAAAACCATTGCAGAGTATCTAGCCAATCATCCTAAAGTTGAGAATGTTTTTTGGCCAGGCCTCACTGACCATAAAAATCATGAATTGGCTAAAAAACAAATGAAAGATTTTGGCGGAATGTTGTCGTTTAGAGTCAAAGGCGCTGATTTACAAGCTACATTTGACCTGGTGTCAAAATTCAAACTTTTTACACTAGCTGAATCTCTGGGGGGTGTTGAGTCACTGGCCGGGCATCCAGCTACTATGACACATGCTTCGATTCCAAAAGAAATGAGAGACGCTTATGGTATATCTGATAATCTGATCCGTTTAAGTGTTGGTATTGAAGATGTTGAGGATTTAGTAGAAGATATTGCTAATACCTTATCTTAATTCAGCTTCGACTGAACTCAAAGAGAAATGCTATAAACTGACCTAAAACAAAGAAATGAAACAGCTATTTTATATTACAGGAACAAGTAGAGGCATTGGTCAACAACTTGCTCTTCAAGCATTAGCTCAAGGAGCAGATGTCATTGGTTTTGCCAGAAACAATGCTATTGATCATCCAAACTATAAGCATATAACACTCGATTTCTCCAATTTAGACGCTGTTAAAAACTAT
Source organism: Flavobacteriales bacterium (assembly GCA_022763165.1). Lineage (GTDB taxonomy): Bacteria > Bacteroidota > Bacteroidia > Flavobacteriales_G > JALEGO01 > JALEGO01. The sequence goes on along the minus strand of JALEGO010000537.1, from coordinate 1,486 downwards.
AGTTTTGAATCCCTTGAAGCAGACAGGATTGTACTCATTAACAATGCCGGCACATTGGGTGAAATGAAACATGTTGGAAACCTTGATGCTGATCAACTTATTGCCGCTTTTAACATTAACCTCATTGCGCCTTCTTTGCTCATAAATAGTTTTATCAAGACTTTTGGCAAGCAAACTTCTGAGAATATCATTTTCAATATTAGTTCAGGGGCAGCAAATCATCCCTATGACGGCTGGAGTGCTTATTGCAGCACCAAAGCCGGTCTTGATATGTATGCAAAAGTTGTGAACTCGGAGCAAGCCATTAATGCAAATAATGTCAAGATAATGTCTGTAGCCCCGGGGATCATTGCTACAAAAATGCAAGAGCAAATAAGAGCGACAGATGTTGAGCATTTTAGCCTGCATCAAAAGTTCATAGAATTCCATGAAAATGGTGATCTAAAAAGCCCAGAGCAGTCTGCAAAAGAATTGCTTGAGGTCATCAAAAATGCTACAGCTTACGAAGAGGTCGTTTTTGACTTGAGAGATGTTTAATCAACATTATACCATGTTGTATACCGTATCACTTCATGATGATGGTTACAAATGAAAATTGAATTTCTTCCCTTTGGCATCCTTGACTTGGGAATCAACTTCATTTCGCCTGCTTTCAATTCATAATTAAAAAGCTGCTGTTCTCCAACCAACTGCAAATAAGTAACTGTTGAAGCATGATTTTTTACTAAAATGTGTTCTGTGCAAATTTCGAAAAAAACACTTTCGTTATTGAATACACTTCCAAAGGACAGAAAAGTGATAATCAACAGTAAAGCTGACAATTTAATGTGCATAGGATTTGTTTTGGAATTAGGGACACAAATCTAACCTTAGGACTATCTGCTTCAAATTTTAAGGAGGGTACAAAAGGTGCGCTATTGAAACAATCAAACAAAAGGTGATTCTCAACACGCTAAAGAATATTTAAAATATTAGTTATAAGATCTTTGCAATTCTTACCAATAGGCAGTTCATCATTTATTCCATCGAGCAGAAGATAAGTGCTATTTACTTCTCGAATTTGATTAACATTGACTATGTAAGAACGGTGGCTTCGGATAAAATTGTTGGGTAACTTACTTAGTAAGGATTGTAGTGTAGATCTTACTAAATGCTTAAAATCATTCTCGTAAATCTCTAAGTAATTACCAAAGGCCTTAACATAACTAATATCTGAAATATTGATTTTTTTTAAGACATTTTGATCTCTGTAAAAAAGAGCATCATCAACTTTTTTTGCGATTTCAGAGTCTTCTTGGCTGTTTTCATGCACCTCGATCAATTCGATTGCGGCCTGAAGATCAGCCGCTTTGCAAGGTTTAACGATATAACCCCATGGATTGAGGAACTTAGCTTTTCGCAGGGTGTCTTTATCAGCAAAAGACGTCAAGAATATAAAAGGAATCTGCAAATTCTCATTTATATATTTTGCAATTTCAAAGCCATC
>JALEGO010000536.1 GCA_022763165.1 Flavobacteriales bacterium | reverse complement strand
TTTAATAGGACGTATGATTTTGAATCCTAGATAATAGGATCAATAAAAACAACCAATTACCTTATTGGGTTACTTATGAATCACTGAGAAAAGCCTATTCCATCTAATTTTGCCTTCGGAAAAGGTTAAGTCAGGATCTAAAGAAAGCCACAAGAACACAGCTTTACCAACAACATGGTCTTCAGGAACAAATCCCCAAAATCTAGAATCAAGTGAATTATGTCTACTGTCTCCCATTAACCAGTAATAGTCCATTTTGAAAGTATATGTATCAGCGGCCTCACCGTTAATAAATATCTTGTTGTCACTAATGACAAGATCATTTTTCTCATAGACTGAAATGATGCGTCTGTAAATGGCTAAATTATCCAGATTCAAATCGACAGTTTCACCCTTTTTCGGAATTGTCAATGGTCCAAAATTATCCTCAGTCCATGGGTAGTTTGTGCTATGAGGAAAAATTCTACTAAAGTTCCCCTCATTGCTGTAAGCTCCAGACTTCTGAATGTCGGGGCTGACAGAGGTTACACTGCTAGACTTGAGTAGTTGATCTCTACTCTCTAAAGTCAGAGGAAATTTGTAAGAATTGGCTCCTATATTGTTGTAATCATCCGGATTGATGTTGTACTTTTTCTTGATATTTGATTTGTTCAGTGGTCTGTTTGTACTTACCATGTATTTGTATTGGAAATCTTTTGGGATCATAGCTTTTTCTCCATTGATGTGAAGAATTCCATTTTTGATCTCCAAAACATCCCCAGGAATTGCCACACATCGTTTGATGTAGTTTTCCTTTTTGTCCACTGGTCTAACAGTATATTCTTCTCGCTCCAGTAAAGAATTTCGAGTTAAGTTGAGTGCTTGATTTTCAGATGTTATTCTGGCGTCTCTCTTCATCTGGTAATCTGCGTTCGCCCTCAAAATTTGATAATAGCTTTGACTCTGAGACTTTACAAATACAGTATCACCCTCAGGGAAATTGAAAACAACGATATCGTTTCGTTTTACTTCCTGAAATTTGGGCAATCTCATATAGTCTATTTTGAGCCATTCTAAATAAGATTTGGTGTGCTCTGGAATTGGTAGGGGTACTTTGAAGTTTCCAATTTTTATTTCACTTGGAAGTGTGTGATGAGCAAAAGGAAATGACAACGGTGTATTTGGGATTCTAGCGCCATAATGTAACTTACTTACGAACAAGAAGTCACCTTTTAGCAATGTTTTTTCCATTGAGCTGGTGGGAATGGTAAAGGCTTCCAGTGTGTATCCCCTTATAATACTGGCTGCAATAATTGCGAATATAATAGCATCTCCCCATTCTTTAATAGAAGTGGTTTGCACAGTTTTTTTGCTTTTTTTCTTCCCTCCAAAAATAAACTTGAGAATATGTCCAATTCCGAAAGAAGAAAGGAGTAAGATTGCATGATCACTGGCTTTGCGTTCTTCCTTTAATTTTTTGTTTGTCCAATCAAATGGTCCAACGTATTTCACATTAGAATCAAAAGCAATCTTAGGCATATAAAGAAAAGGCAAAAAGATCATCCCGAGCGTATCTTTAAGACTGTACAAACCGAAAAATCTTAATGTAGTTACATTCATAACGATAAGCATTAAAAAGTTAATGCCTGGAAACACAAGAATCAAAACCCACCACCAGGGTTTTTTAAGAATCTTCATCCAAATAAAAAGGTTATAAACTGGTACAAGACCTTCCCAAGAATTTCGTCCAGCTTTCGGAAACAGTTTATAAAAGCTAATGAAGTAAATACCAATAACTGCTATATATACAATCCAACTCATTTCTAAACATTAATATTTAACAGATCTTTCATACCGTAAATCCCGGTTTTTTGTTGAACAAGCCATTCAGCCGCTTTGATGGCTCCAAGGGCAAAGCCCTTGCGTCCTTTTGCTTCATGTTTGACGCTAATAGTATCTATATCGGAATTGTACATGATCTCGTGAGTGCCCGGAACTTCATCCAATCTAAATGATTGAATCCAAAGAGATTCAGGTCCTTGAGAGCTTTTAAGGGACCAATCTTGTTTTCGATCTAAGTTTGAAATGATACCATCAGCGAGGGTAATAGCGGTTCCACTTGGTGCATCTTTTTTATGAACGTGATGTGTCTCTTTGATCCAAACTTCGTAGTCCTTGTGGGGATTCATCAATTCAGATAAATATCTATTTACAGCAAACATTATGTTTACGCCAATACTAAAATTGGTAGCATGAAAGAGTAGCCCTTCTTGTTCTTTACAAATAGATTGGATTTTATCATAATTGTCATACCAACCAGTAGTGCCAACTACAATTGGGATTTTTTTGCTCAAACAGCCTTTAATATTATCAAATGCCGCTTCTGGGGTGGAAAACTCAATGGCGACATCCAGATTCGAAAAAAGCTCGGGTTCAGTCCAGTCAGATTTTGAATCAATTACACTCTCAATTGAGTGGCCATGCTCGATTGCTAAAGCCTGGATTTCTCGACCCATTTTACCATATCCAATTAACCCGATTTTCATTATTTTATTTTCAGGTTTAAAGTTAAACCAAAATCTATTGATTCGTTAACTATTGGATTGATATTCATAGACAGGTCATCACTGACATCAAAGTTAAAAAAGTGCGCATCTACCGAGGCATCAACGATATTCAATATGTAGATGAATCCCATCCCTATATATGAGAGTTCTAAATTCTTACGAAATTGATTCTGTTGATTGAATAGTGCGTCAGTAGTATATGCCAGTGTTATGGGGTCGGTTTCGCAACTTGCCGGGTTTTCTGTGAACCGGCAGATGTAAGCATCTCTAAAACGCCTATATTCTACCAAATTGGTCGAGATGAAATAACTCGCTGTCACAAAAGATCCATAAATAATTGGGATTTTCCAGTATTTCTTGTTGTAAAACTGTCCCGCTCCAGGAACGATGGCTGAAAATAAAGCAGCTTTTTTAGGATTATGTTCGCCTTTAAAAAGTCTCTTTTTTGTAAAATCAGATCTAGCGGAGTCCCTCTTGGTATCGTTTTCGTTTTGCCCGTAAATTGACAAACTGAAAATTACAAGTGCAGTCCAGAGACCTAATTTAATATGATTTATTCTTTGCAAATATCAACTTACAATTTCACCGACAATTTTTTCCAACTCTTCAGAATTATTAAAGAAGATTGTGATTTTGCCTTTGCCACTCTCTGAATTCTGAATGTTCACGTTAGCTGATAATTTCCGAATAAGTTCTCTTCGAAAACTGTCGCTTCCTTCTACCAACGAGCTTTTCTTTGTTGAATTGCTGTTGTCCTTTGCGTTTTTAGAATTATTAACGATTTCTTCAACTTTTCTTACTGATAGCTTTTCATTAATGATTCTTTCGAAAATTTGCAATTGAGCAGTCTCATCAGTCAAGCCTAGTAAGGCTCTTGCATGACCCATGCTGATGAGCCTTTTCCTAATGCCAAGTTGAATTTGAACAGGCAGTTTTAGTAGCCTTAGATAGTTGGTGACCGTTGTTCTGTTTTTACTTACTTTTTCACTCAATTCTTCCTGAGTAAGATTACACTCATCTATTAATCTCTTAAAGCTCATTGCGACTTCCATAGCATCCAGATCATGTCTTTGAATGTTCTCTACTAAAGCCATTTCCAACATCGTTTGGTCATTGGCAACTCGGATGTAGGCTGGAAGTTCTGTCAATCCAGCGAGTTGAGAGGCTCTGAATCTCCTTTCACCAGAGATAAGCTGGTATTTGTCGTATCCAAGTTTCCTGACGGTTATTGGTTGAATGATGCCATGTTCTTTAATCGATTCTACCAATTCTGACATAGCCTCATCATCAAAATGAATCCTCGGTTGGAATGGGTTTACTTCGATATCACTCACTGGGATTTTTGAAATGGATCCAACGACTCTCTCAGATTTTGTTCCTAAGCTTTTTTTCGAAGTCGTAACGTCTGTTTCGGCATTTTCGAGCAAGGCGCTTAAACCTTTGCCCAATGCGGGTTTTTTAGTTTTTGCCATATGAGTTTAATTAGTTAACCTCTTGATTTGTAGGGATGATCTTTTCTTCCTGGGTCAGTCGTGTTTTCTCGTTTCTTTGGAGAATCTCTCTCGCTAAATTCAGATAATTCACCGCTCCAGGGCTAGAAGCATCGTGCATTATTATAGTATGACCATGACTGGGAGCCTCGCTTAATTTGATGTTTCTGTTGA
>JALEGO010000535.1 GCA_022763165.1 Flavobacteriales bacterium | reverse complement strand
ATTGATAAAACCGGAACACACTTTTTAATATACAAGGGGCGAGATGAAGTGCTTCTAAATGGTCTACCGATTAACAGTCATCAAGTGTACCTGTTCGCTGAGGGAGCAATTTTGAAGTTTCCCCATGACGATTCTATTTACTACAATGATATTACTCATACGTTTGCACCTCGAGATGCTGGCTCCGAAATTGTTCTGAAGGTTAAGGATTTAACTTTTAATTATGGAAAAACTCAATTCGGTATCAAAAATCTTGATTTTCAGACGCAGTCTGGAAATTTAATGGGTATCCTAGGAGCCAGTGGGGCAGGGAAGTCCACCCTTTTAAGGCTACTCACCGGTTATTTTGAAGACTACCAAGGAATTGTACAAATTAACGGAAATGACATAAGGTCATCGGATTCGAAATGGGAAGGCATCATTGGATTTGTTCCCCAGGAGGATGCTCTGATTGTCGGTTTGACTGTATTTGAAAATCTTAAATATTGTGCACAATTATGTTTCGCAAATGTAAGTGAGCAAGAAATTGAAAATAGGGTAGAACACACTTTAAGAGACCTTGGTATTCTAAATATCAAAGACTTGGTCGTAAGAGGAACACGCGTTAGTTCAGGATTAAGTGGGGGACAAAGAAAAAGATTGAACATTGCTTTAGAGTTAATTCGTGAGCCCAAAATTCTGATTGTCGATGAGCCCACTACGGGACTGTCTTCAAAAGACTCTGAAAACATAATGAACCTTCTGAAGATGCAGTCTAAGAAGGGGAGACTTGTGATTTCAGTTATTCATCAACCTTCTTCGGACATTTTTAAAATGTTGGATGATCTGCTCATCTTAGATTTTGGGGGCTACCCAATTTATTTTGGGAACCCAATGGAATCATTGGTTTATTTTAAGACTCATAACAATTTAATTAACAACGACTTAACGGAGTGTATTGAATGCGGGAATGTTAATCCTGAACTCATATTTGGCATTGTTGATGAGCGCACCGTTGATGAAAAGGGAAACTATTCCGATGAACGAAAAGTTAGCGCTCAAGAGTGGTTCGATTACCACAAAGAAAAAAGAGCCGAGGTTGTTCTAGACACCTGTCAGAAGGAAATCGAAAACGATTCTAAACGACCCAATTGGTTTAAACAACTCAATATTTATTTTAAGCGTGATTTCACCTCTAAGTATAGAAATAAGGCATACATGCTTATAAATTTTCTTGAAGCTCCTGTTTTGGCTTTCATTATAGCGACACTTGTTAAGTATGTTGATCCAGAAACAGGCATGTATTTATTTTCGGCAAATAAGAATATCCCGGCATTCCTCTTTATCTGTGTAATTGTTTCCATGTTTATGGGCCTTACCTTGAGCGCTGAAGAAATTCTGCGAGACAGAGCTCTCATCTATAGAGAACGGTTTTTGAACTTGAACTGGTCGTCATACCTTACAAGTAAGTTGCTGGTCTTATTTGGGATTACCGCAATTCAAACTACAATGTTCCTAATTGCAAGTAAATGGTACCTTGAATTTTTGGATTTATTTTGGCAACACTGGATGATCTTGTTTTCACTGGGTTGTGGTTCGGTACTAATAGGTCTTATTATTTCATCAATTTTCAGATCCGCTGTAGTAGTCTACATTCTTATTCCGGTTTTGCTCATACCTCAAATCGTTTTGAGCGGGGCGATATTCAAATATGATGAGCTAAGTAAATGGTACGGTAATGAAGATGAAGTTCCTTTGGTTGCAGACATTATGATTTCAAGGTGGGCATATGAATCACTAATGGTATCATCATTTGTTTCTAATGAATACACCAAAGATTTTTTTCAAATTGATCAGCAAATCAACGAGCTCAACTTTTTAGAGTCCAAATATTATCCAAAGATCTTATCTCTTATCAAGGAAATTGACAGTGGATCAGATAGTATTAAAAATATAAATGAGAAAATCATCAAAAGTGAAATGCAAAAAAACTTTCTCCCCAACTCTATTGATTTTGCTGAGTTAAAGATTGCTATTGATGATAGTTTAAGCAAGATTAAAACAAGATCACAAGGACTCGGAAGAGATAAGGAAGACAAGCTTTCTGAATTAGTCGAGCTTTATGGGAAAAAGGAGTTCCGAAAGAGAATTGATCAATATCAAAATGAATATATAGAAAACACAGTTAGGAATCGGTTTGAAATGGAACACATTATACAAAGCGATGAAGAGCTGGTGCGCAAAAAGGATCTTATTTATCATATGCCAAATCGCCAAGGGATGAACTACAGGTCACATCTCTTCGCTCCATATAAGAATTTCATGGGAAACCCCATACCGACCATTCAATTCAACATATTATTTATATGGCTATTTAATTTGATCTTAATTGTTGTTTTAGAAAACAACTTTATAGACAAACTAACAAGAAAACTCTAAGGAGTATTTTTTATTCAAAGAACATGTTCCTTTGCTTGATCAAGACTTCCTTGATCAATTCTATTTGTTCTTCACTAATCGTTATGGTCTTTATTTGATCATGCACCAGTTCAAGTGTTTCTTCCTCACTTTTGGTTGCCATGGTTTCCTTATACTCATAGGTTATACTTATTTCTTCATAGACATCTTTCATTTGATCCAAAAGAGCTATTACGGTGTTAACT
>JALEGO010000534.1 GCA_022763165.1 Flavobacteriales bacterium | reverse complement strand
TACAAATTACAGGATGCTGAAAAATTCGCAAAAGAAGCCTTAAAAATTGATCCAAAAGACCCAATAGCTTTTGATGTTTTAGGAGCTTTGAGATCAAAATCGAGATCCACTAAAAAGGATCAAAAAAAGACTTCAGGTTCCCTAGTTCCTTTTATAATAGTGCTTATAATTGCGGCAATTGTCGGATTTACCATCTTCTATCTAATCGACTAAGTCATCAAGATATTTAATGAGCCTCTGCTCAATATTCTGCATATCATTGGAAGTCAATTTAGAAATCATGGCATGATGCCCAGCATTTTCAAAAGACTCAATAATTTTAAGTTCATTCGGTGTTGAAACTTTCTCGAACATATGCTTAATCGCATCGATACTCACCACATTATCCATCTCATCTTCGGACTTATAGTAATAAGCAACATATAATGGCGATGTAACTTTCTCAAAGGTCTCCTCTGTCATTATTCGTTCCAAAAGTTGTTGCAAAGTCAAAACACTTTCAACTCGGTAATTTGTATACCAGTATTTCTTGTATTCGTCAGACTGTTCGTAACTTCTGTATTGACCACCATGAGCTAATTTGGCAATTTGTAAACCCCAAGGTCCAGACATTAAGGGAGCAAAAGGCGTTCCTAATTTCACATTTGGAGAATACATTAACAAACCCGCAATTTCAGGATACTTGCTGGCAAGGTACAAGCTTAGCGTTCCTCCTGTTGAACAGGACATTATGATAACCTTATCCCCAAGTTTTTTGGCAACGCCATAGGCTTCTTCAGCAGAGTTGAGCAAATCTGAGATGGACAGGTCTTTATAGGCATCGGAGTCATTTAAACCTGTCTTCACGGTTCTGGGCAGATATAAATTCCAACCATACTTTTTAGCTATGTTTTTATGCAAAGGCTCACCTTCCATATAAGTTGCCGTAAAACCTGGCAAATACAACAGACAATATTCGGTCTTTCTTATACTGTCTGCCCAAATAATTCTAGACTCATTATCAGGTTTCAAATCAATGACTGACTTGTCTGCATTGATTTTATCTTGTAAAGCATTTAAATCATCCGGAATATTGAATGATTTTATTTGAATTTCTTGCAACGGAGGTTTAGGGCCGATTGCATACAATAGAACTAAACCGCAAATAATTAGAAATCCATAAATGATTTTCCTTTTCATGAATCACTTCATATGCTTAAGGTGGATAGCATAAAATATTACAAAAAGAATCGGAAAGAAAAGCCCTATATAGGCCATCACACCTCCAATCAATACTATATTGAAAATCGGCAAACCCAGCTCTCCGATTAAGTATGGATAAAACCCTATTTTCCTCAATCTCCACATGAGCAATGCACCCACAAGACAAATAATACAACTGATAACTGAACCAATTGTTAGTGGCACAAAATTGTCTATCATATCTTGGTTTATGGAGGACATCATAGATAGAATTTTTCCAAAAGTGCCTCCAATTTGCTCTGTTAATTGCTCCTGCATTTCTGCCTGCTGAACCATATTATCCAAGAGCTGATCACTGAAAGCTAAAGTCCCTAAACCACTTAGTATGCCCCAAGCGCTGCCAACAAAAGTCATGATGCAGATGACGGTTAAAAACTCAGGCCTCTTATTTTTCGGTTGATCAAACTCATCTTTCTCCATGTCAAATCTCTTTGAATTGGAGCAAAGATAATCAGTCGCTTCAAATATGAGATAGAACATTTTTTTGAACGTGCTTAATCTGAAGGAATTATTAAATTATCAACATAAACTGGAAACATTTCTTATCCAAAACTCAGGTTATAAGTAAATTGATAATTTTGTGGCATGTTTAGATTGAGTTTAGTGTTTTCTCTATGCATTTTATGTCTGACATCTCATGTCAGCGCATATACTGAAAACTATCAAATAGGAGCTCGTTCTGGCGGTCTAGCTCACGCTACCGTTGCAATGGGAAACCAGTGGTCAATATTTCACAACCAAGCAGGTTTGGCTACTATGGAAGACATGACTTTAGGCCTTTCTTACGAAAGCAGATTTCTGTTATCAGAATTGGGCATTAAGGCGGGTACATTTATTTATCCCATTTCCAAGCAAAGTGGAGTTTTGGGATTAAGTGCTTACCAATTCGGTTTTTCACAATATTCGGAATCTAAGTATGGCTTGACTTATGCAAAATCGTTTGGAGAAAAATTGAGAGCTGGACTTCAAATCAACTATTTACAAACTAGAATCGGGGATATTTACGGGTCCAGGAGCATGGTAAGTGCCGATTTTGGGGTGCAAGCTGACATTACTGATGATTTGACTTTTGGTGCGAGTGTTTTCAATATTAACCGAACTAAATTGAACGACTTTAACAATGAAAGATTACCAACTATCTTAAGGTTTGGTTTTCAATACAAGTTTAGTGATCAACTTTTGGTAGTTGCTGAGACTGAAAAAGATATTGACAAAACGCTTCAATTAAAAGGAGGTTTAGAGTACCATCCAACTGAAATCATATATTTAAGAGTTGGAGCTGGTTCGCAGCCTTTTGCTTATGCCTTTGGTTTTGGATTGGATTGGAATGGTCTTCAATTAGATTTTTCTTCTTCCGTAACAAGTGTTTTAGGACACTCTCCACAACTTGCACTTTCTTACACATTTGGAAAAAATAAGTGATGAAATTGAACAAGTATTGCTTATTGTTTTTAATCATTCTAAGTTTCAATCCTTGGATTCACGGACAGGACCAGGACAAGAAAGAAGACCTTGACAATATTAAAAAAGGGATCATAGTCCAAAGAATTGAAACCATTGCTGAGAATAATGAAACAGAAAACATTGATTTGTCTACGATATTTGATGAATTGATGTTCTATTTGAATCATCCCATCAATCTTAACAGAACCTCATTCGAAGAACTACAAGCTTTATATCTGCTCACTGATATTCAGATCAATAATCTCATGCAGCACATTGAGAAATATGGAAAACTGATGGCTATTTATGAGCTCCAGTCTATTCCTGGATTCGATATAGAAGCTATCAATGAAATACGTCCGTTCGTTTCTGTTAAAAGGGATCTTGATCAACCAAATCTGAATTTAGAGGAGCTTTTGAAAAATGGCAACAATGAGTTGACGCTTCGATTAACACGAACTTTGGAGGAAATGGAAGGGTTTAGCGATATTGCTGATTCTCTTTTGGAAGAAAATCCTAATCGAAGATATTTAGGAAATCCAAATAACTACTATTTGAGGTATCGGTATAAATATTCTAATAAAATCAGTCTTTCCTTGATTGCTGAAAAGGATCCCGGAGAGGAGTTTTTTAAAGGGACTCAACAACAAGGTTTTGATTATTATTCTGCTCATGCCTACATTCAAGATTTTGGACTCATAAAACAAGCCGTTATAGGAGATTATCAAATCGAATTTGGTCAAGGATTAACAGCTTGGAATTCAAGGGCATTTAATAAATCAGGAGGCGATGTTCTAGGCGTTAAGAGGAATGCAAGAAAGATCAGACCCTATTCCTCGGTGAATGAGAATACTTTCTTTAGAGGAGCAGCGTTTACGCTAGGTATATCCGATATCGAACTCACAGGTTTTTTATCAAGAAACCGATACGATGCTAACATTTTGGATATTTCAGATTCTACAGGAAATGAAATTATAACATTTAGCTCCCTGCAAACAAGTGGTTTTCATAGAACCCCGAATGAAATCGAGGATAAAGGTTCTATCACTCAAAATCACATGGGTGGAAGAGTTGCTTACAACAAAGGACGGCTCAATATTGGAGTTTCTTCTATAACAAGAATAGAAGATGATATTGCCAACCCGAATATCCGTTTAGATAATCAATTTCTTACAATAGAAGAAGTTCAAAAAACTTCAACCAATTTTGGATTGGATTACAACTATGTCTTCAAAAACATCAATGTTTTTGGGGAGCTCTCAAGAAACATTTATGGAGGCTTGGGACAATTACACGGAATCCTGGCAGCCCTGGATCCTAGAGTATCTATTGTTGCTGTTTATAGAAATTACCCTCTTGATTTCATCAATATCTCTTCAAATCAATTGCGCGAATCAAGAGTTTCAGGCGAAATTGGGACATACTTTGGCCTTGACACTAAAATTTCCAAACAATGGAAGCTGTCACTTTATTATGATCAGTTTAGATTTCCATGGCTATTATATCAAGTTGATGGACCATCAAAAGGAGTCGAATATCTCGCTCAACTGACATATAAACCCAACAAAAAAGCTGAAGTTTATTTAAGATATCGAGAAGAAATAAAACAGAGAAACCGTGGAGAATCTGCAGATTATATAGACAAACTTAATGATAGATCTATTAGATCATTGCGATTTAATACGGACTTCTCAATAACCGATGAGGTTCGCTTAAAAAATCGAGTTGAATTTTTACACTACAATGACTATGATCAAAATGAATTTGGCTATCTGATATATCAAGACCTGGTATACAAACCTTTTGACTACCCTATTGATTTTACTGGTAGGGTGGCTCTTTTTGATACAGAATCATATGATTCAAGAATTTATGCATTTGAAAACGAAGTACCTTATGCTTTTTCAATACCTGCATACAGCGGAACTGGCATGAAACTAATCGGTTTAATACGTTATAATCTAAGTAGAAAAGTCACATTCTGGTTTCGGGCTTCTCAAACATATTTTAGTCATCAAACGGTTATCGGGTCTGGTCTTAATGAAATCAATGGAAATACCAGAACGGACATTCGCCTCCAGTGTCGACTCAAATTTTAGAATAGGTTAAGAAGGAATATTAACTAAAATTTTAACAGCCGAATTTTTTAATTTATCTACTTTTACGCCTTATGGAAAATTATTACCTCGTAATAATGCTGTTTAGTATTCTCGTAATTTTCAGTTACGGATATACTCAGATTTCCAGGCTTACCAAGATACCATCAGTGATTTTTTTGATCATTACTGGTATACTTATCCATTCTGTTTTTTCTTCATTAGATTTTCATATTCCTAACCTTCAAACCCCCTTGAAACTTTTAGGCTTGGTGGGACTAATGATGATCGTCCTGGAAGGGGCCTTGGATTTACATTTGCAGAGAGACAAACTAAGGCTAATGCTATCAGCTTTAGCTACTTCCATTCTAATTCTTGGACTAACCAACTTCCTGATCGCGGGGGTCCTGTACTACTTTTTGGAAGGCACTTTTCAAGAAGCATTCATTTGGGCAATTCCACTGTCGGTTGTTTCAAGTGCCATTGTTATTCCAAGTGTACACAGACTAGCTCCAGCCAAGAAGGAATTTATGGTCGTTGAGTCCACACTATCGGACATCTTTGGCATTATGCTGTTTGATTTCATGTTATTTGAGCCCAGTGCTGGTACGTCCTATTGGGAGGGCATTACATGGAATATTATTATATCTATTGTGTTGTCAATAGTACTGAGCTTCCTATTGGTATATGTATTCTCTCGAATAAAAACCGACATAAAGTTCTTCTTATTTCTTTCAATACTCGCATTGCTCTTCGCAATAGGTAAGTATTTTCACTATTCCGCTTTGTTAATTATCCTGATTTTTGGAGTAATTCTGAACAATACCAAAGTGTTTTTCATTGGACCACTCAAGAGGTTTATCAAAGAGGAAGAAGTCATACCCATACGAAAAGAATTTGTCACCATTACTAATGAAACCTCATTCTTAATTCGAACTTTTTTCTTCGTTGTTTTTGGCATGACAATGAATTTAGAAGGTTTTATGGAACCTGAAATTCTTATTCCAGGAGCGCTTATCATGTTGGTCATCTTCATTACAAGAGCAATAAACCTATCGGTTTTTGTGAAGAGCTCTATTTTCCCAGAAATGCTTATAGCACCTAGAGGCCTTGTAACAATTTTGCTTTACCAAAAATTAAATGATACTTATGGCTACGAAGTCTTTGATGAAGACATTATCGCAATTGTCATCATTGGAACAAATATCATTATGATGTTGGGCTTGATGTTGACGGGGAAATCAGAAGCAGACACCCTCCGTAAAACAGTCGATCAAATCCATGTAGGGGATGTACAGCCCTTTAACGATGAAGAGATTTAATGCCGTCCTATTTAGGGTCTAAGGATAAAACATATTTGTGACTTTCCTCCAACAATTCGGCCAGCAAATCCAAGTCTTCAAGCATCTCCTCTGGAATACGAATATAACCGTTCATTTTCGCACCATGAGACATTAGATAAGAAGTATTGTACTTCTCAAAATACTGTTTCTGTACATCCTTTGAGTAGCGCATTCCCAATTCACCATCTTTATTCAAAAGCGAGAACATATGTCCGTTGGCTGATGTGTAAGGTACAGTTTTCCCTTTTCTTTCAATACCAGTACATTTCGCTACAATTGCATCATATATCTTGAGTTTTTCTTCCCACATAAAATATCAATTATGATGATGAATTTACTACTTTTTTGCGCGCTCTCCTGATTTATAGAGTTCAATAGCCTGATTCAATATCTCTTTAACAGTTTCAATAGGAATATCTTCCTG
>JALEGO010000533.1 GCA_022763165.1 Flavobacteriales bacterium | reverse complement strand
GGTGTATTTTCCAGGAACAGCGATTTTAGCGGCTTTTAACTCCGAAGCTGAGAGCTGCTTCTTGGCAATTAACAATGGTCCGCAATTGTTTCCCAGTGCACTGCCCGAATTAAGGAGCACATAGTTTTTAGCAACATGCAAAAAAGCATGATAACTCAATTTTGTAATATCCAACTCCCCTCTAAATGCCTTCTGGTTAAGTTCCTCAACATCTAGATATTGCACATCAAATTCAAGACCTTTCGCATCAATTTTCCCGTTGATTAAAGCATCAAAAATAAAAGTGTCATTTGGACAAGGAGAAAAACCTAAAGAGAGCTTCATATTGATTCAATAATTTTAAAAGTTTCATCTGTAAGATTTTTAATAGCCAGTTCCAATTCCCAAGAATCCTTATTGCGCTTTTCGATATAATTAGAAATCGCTCTAATCTGTAAACATGTGACATGTTCTCTCAAGCACACGTATAGAAATGCAGCTCCTTCCATGGATTCAGTTTCAAAAGATGCCCCCAATCGTTCTTGCGTTTTTTGAATGGATTCGAGGCTACCATGTACTTTATTCACAGTGATTCCACTCAACTTCTTCAAGTTCTCAGCAATATTTGAATCTGAATATAAGTAACCATCACTAAAAGGGCTTCTGTTATTGTCAACAAGTCCCACCTCAGCTAAAGTTCTGAAATGACTATCATCCTCTACACCTAAATCTCCATAAGTATCTTTATAGACATTCACCACCGTTCCAAGAGGAATATCCCGATTTACCACACCTGCTACCCCCATTTGGATCGCCAAATCAACTTTATTATTAGCCAAAAACTTGGTCAAATTGTAAATAGTTTCTGGTATACCTATACCGCCAATCAAAACATGAATATGATGCCCTTTGAATGTCAAACCAATAATATTAGAATTGCTGACTTGAGTATTAAAGCGTTCCAGCAAAGGAGTGACTTCAAATTCCGTGCTTGTGACAATCAAAATCTCCACCGAACAAAGGTAGCTCTTGCTTGTTAAATAGTCCCACTTTAACTCTATATTTGCAAAAGTATGGTTCACATCATCAGAAGAGAACGTTTCAACGCTGCTCATAAGCTTTGGAATCCAGATTGGTCAGAAGAAGAAAATCTCGAAGTTTTTGGAGGATGTGCCAATCCAAATTGGCATGGACATAATTATGAGTTATTCGTTTCGATCAAAGGGCCAATTGACCCAAAAACTGGGTTTGTAGTGAACTTGAAACACATAAGCTCCATACTCAAAACCAAGGTGATCGATAAGCTTGATCACAAAAACCTGAACCTAGATGTTGACTTTTTAAAAGGTAAAATGACTTCTACAGAAGTTTTAGCTGTCAGTATTTGGGAAGAGATTGTTGATGATATTAACAGCCTTGGAGTGCAACTTCACAGCATTAAGGTACAGGAGACAGAAAATAATAGTGTAGAATATTTCGGAGAATAACATGTCAACTTACGAAAAAAAAGAAATATACAATCAGGCTATTACTGAAGAAATATCTGATAGTTATCACAAGATCCTCCATGAAATTGGGGAAGATCCGAATCGTGAAGGTTTATTAAAAACCCCAGAACGTGCGAGTAAAGCAATGCAATTCTTAACCCATGGCTACGAATTGGATCCTGCTTCCATTTTGAAATCTGCAATGTTTGAAGAAGACTATAGTCAAATGGTCATCGTCAAAGATATCGAGGTATATTCTTTATGTGAACACCACTTGTTGCCCTTTTTTGGTAAGGCTCATATCGCCTATATTCCCAAAGGGTACATTGTGGGTCTGAGTAAAGTACCCAGAGTTGTTGATGCTTTCGCAAGAAGACTTCAAGTACAAGAAAGGTTGACAAATGAAATAAGAGACTGTATTCAAAATACTCTAAACCCAGCTGGTGTAGCTGTAGTGATGGAGGCTAAACACATGTGCATGCAAATGCGTGGCGTACAAAAGCAAAATTCTACCACTACAACTTCAGCATTTACCGGTGAATTTCTGAAAGAAACGACAAGAAAAGAATTTATAAGCCTAATTTCGGCTGACTTAACATAAAAACATATGAAAGCATTTATATTTCCAGGACAAGGTTCTCAATTCCCAGGAATGGGATCCGAACTATACGCATCCCCAGCAAAAGAAATATTTGATAAAGCAAATGATATCCTTGGCTTTGATATTGCGAAAATCATGATTGATGGTACAAAGGAAGATTTGCAACAAACTAAAGTAACACAACCCGCCATATTTATACATTCTGTGGGCACCTTTATGAATCTTGGTGAACAGCCAGAACTGGTTGCTGGGCATTCGTTGGGCGAGTTTTCCGCATTGGTTGCTAACGGCAGTATTTCTGTTGAGGCAGGTTTAGAATTAGTCAAGGAAAGAGCCTTTGCTATGCAAGCTGCTTGTGAAGAACAAAAGTCAACAATGGCGGCTGTACTGAGCCTGGAAGATGGCGTTGTCGAAGATATTTGCGCCAAAATCGAAGGTATTGTAGTACCTGCGAACTATAATTGCCCCGGCCAGCTGGTGATTTCTGGCGCTTATGAGGCTGTGGAAGAGGCGTGTGAAAAATTAAAAGAGGCGGGTGCAAGAAGAGCACTGATTCTTCCGGTAGGAGGTGCATTTCACTCTCCACTAATGAATTCAGCGAAAGAAAGACTTCAAAAAGCCATTGATAATACCACCTTCAATCAACCCTCATGCCCAATATTTCAAAATGTCACGGCAAAAGCGACATCAAATCCAGATGAGATCAAGGAAAATCTTATACAACAACTGACGGCACCGGTGAGATGGACTCAAACAATTCAAAATATGAGTGCCTATGGAGCAACTTCTTTTAAGGAAATAGGTCCCGGCAAAGTTTTGCAAGGTTTGGTTAAGAAGATTAATGCTGAAGCTGAAGTAATGGGAGCTTAATTTATCCGATTAAATGAAAATTCATCCTATTCTTTTTTGCTTCATATTTTCTTTTGTTCTATCTGTAAAAGCCGATTTCACGGATAAGCTAATAGTTTACAAGTCTTATGATGAATATAAAAATGCAAGTGGCATTTCTACAAGCGTCAATTTCAAGCAAAAAGAAGCAAAGGGTATACCATTTGCTAAAATAAAATTCGAAACTGAAGATTTGGATAACATTTGGGGCGTCCAGGACAAGGATGCCGTTTGGATTAAGAACAAAAAAACTTTCTACCTTCTTCGAGAGGACTCTCTGGGAAAATATTACGACCAATTCGTAGATGGCTCATCTACTACTACAGCTGTTATTTTAGGAACAACATTCGGTCTAGCTGGAGCCCTTGCAGCAGCGGCATTAGACGATTCAGACGGCCAACCTGAATACGAAGTGCATCGATATCGGTTCAATGAAGAAGTAAAAGCCTTTCAATTACATTCCTTTCCCAATATGCCACCTGCTCGTGTATATTATTACTATTCAAGATATTCAAAAGGGGAAAGCCCGATTAAAGTTAAGTTAGACAATTGTGAATTCACATTGACTAAAAAAAGTTACGCTTTTGAAGACATTGCTTCTCAACCAAAATTTAACAAGCGCGGCACCTGCCCAGATCATGATACGAAGTTCCAATTCGACTTAGAACCCTCTGAATATGCTGTCATTATGTTTAAGACGACTAAGAAAGGAGCCTTAGTCTACGACAAATGGAATTTTAATATGGTTAAGGAATTTATGAGTAAGAAGTCTGGATACACAAAGATCTCAGGCTGTCAAGCCTTACCGAAATAATATTTCATCGGTTCAAAATAATGATCGATCCAACCCTGCTTGTACTGGGTTTGCCCTTCAGGAATGTTTTCATGTTCGAGTAGAAACTCTGTACCACTACCTTTTGGAGTTAAAGTAATCATGAGTCTGGAATCTTCGTCTTTCTCACTAAATTCTGAGGTCCGCCAAGCTTGAACAATTTTTGAGTTCTCTACTAACTCTATATTATGACCTGAAATATAACCATCCCAAGCCGTAAATGCCTCTCCAATTTTAGCAGAGCATTCTGCCGTCCCTCCAGTCATAATGGAATGTTTATGACCATCGAGCCAAGCTTCATATAAAGTCTGAGGATCAACTTCAAAATATGTTTTCAACTCAAAAAACTCTTTCATAATCTATGTATTGAAGCACAAGGTAAAAGTTCTTATTTATAACACATTCAATATTCTAAAAGTATTTCCATTGAATTTAAACTGCTCTCCGGTCTGTAAACCAGTCATTTCCTTTGCTAAAGGTGCTGCTGGTGAGAGTGCAAAAAATTTATGTGTGGAAAGATCCATCATACCCAACGCTGATGAGATGAAAAACGAACCTTTATCAGTCACAACAAAGCTTCCAAAAGAAACGCGTGAATCAATTTGAGTAAGTTCGATTTTATTCAATACTTCTAAATGTTGCTCATTGGTCATCAACTGTTGACCCAGTTTTTCCGCTTCTAAGTGAAGCATTGCGGAGCCCACTTCATGCTTATCTCCAACGGAACTCTTTGTTTCATTTTCCATTGAATTCTGAAGTTCTTTTAATTCCGAATTTAGGGCCTCTAATTTTTCGAATACTTTTTTCTTACAATATGAAATGATCTCTTCTCTATTCATCTTTTTTATATACTCAAGCTTCGTATCTTGTAAAGATAAACACCATAGTTGATGAAAAATTTTTTTGAAGAATTATTTGAATACAATCACGATACGAACATCAAACTCATTAACGCTTTAAATGAAGTTTCCCCTAAACTCAACGAGAAAATCGTAAAACTGTTCAGTCACATCTTAAATGCTCATCATATTTGGGTGTCTCGAATTGAGAATATCTCGCCCGAATACAGTGTTTTTGAATTACAACCAGTTCTGGAATTTCGAAATATCAATACACGTAATCACTTAAAGACTTTGGAAATTTTAGATCAACGTGATTTAATGGAAAGCATTGCTTATCAAAACACAAAAGGAATCTCATTTGAGAGCAGCGTTCAAGATATTTTATTTCACTTAATCAATCACAGCAATTACCATAGGGCTCAAATCGCCACAGAAATGGTAAACCTAGACCTCAAGCCAATTCTGAGTGACTACATATTTTATAAAAGAACCAAAATGTAATTAGTCCCTTTTGATAAACTTGTGGCTTTCGATATAGCCCAGTTTATTCACATTTATGATATAAATACCTGAAGGCAACTCGACAATATCCAATTGATCTATATGACTTTTAGGCCTCCAGCTTGAAATCAAACGGCCCTGTACATCTATCAACTCAACAAAAGTGTTTTCCAACTGGTCTCTTTCAATTTCTATTGTAAGTTGTTCTGAAGCTGGATTAGGGTAAATCTTACTCAAAACCTCCTTTGAATGTTTTGGAACAGAAACTGTACCGACTGTAAACCTGTCAAACTCAATAAGGAATCCATCAATTGCATTACTAGCAGAAACATAATACTGTCCGAATACAGTGCTTGAAGGAATTGTAATGTTCACAAGCACTTCAGTATCACTATTTATGGTGGTAGAATTAACAACAGTTGAACTTCCTTGACTGAATTCAAAACCAATTACCGTGTTACTTGCCTGCGCAAAATGAGTACCGGACCCAGTAATGGTTACATCTAGGGTCTGTCCTGGAGAACCAAAATCAGGATTTACATTCACAATTTGTGGGGCTTGAATTCCGTTCACGTGAAAACCATCAAAGAGATCTACCTTTCCATCTATATAATTATGAATAGATACATCATAATCTCCAGTGAATGTATTTGGAGGGATGGTAACATTGGCTGTCAAAAAGGAATCATTTGTTATACTGATCGAATTCACGGTAGAACTTGCAATACCAAAACCAAATTCAACAGTTGTGCCACTTGCATGAGTAAAATGTGTGTTGGTCCCACTAATATCAACATTTAAAGTCTGTCCCGCATTGCCAGTATCTGGATCAACTGAAACGATTTGAGGGGCAGGAATACCATTGACGTAGATTGCATCTACCAAATCAACATAACCATCAAGTTGATTCCAATAGTATAAATCGTAGTGTCCGGTAAATGCGTTTGGATCTACTAAAACACTTGCTGTCATGGAGGTCGCAGAATTTGCTGAAAAGCTGATGATATCAACTTTTGAACTGATAAAATCCAGGGTCTCACTGGCCGTACCAAAATTAGTATTCGATCCGGTAATGGTTACGTTTAGTGTTTGTCCTGCGTTGATTGTATCAGGGTTCACAGAAACGAGTGTCTGAGCTGTCAAGTGCAAACCCAAAAACGATAATAAAATAGTAGTAAGATATTTCATGTTTTAAATGTTGCGGCAAATTTAATTCAAAGTTCTATTGGTCTTAATTAAATTATGTTAAACCTATTTTTCTTTAGATACATTGATTTATTGCACATAAGTTTACTTCAAATGCGCGAATGTAGCTTTAAATTAAGAGTAAGGCAACGAGTATTTTAGGAATGATCAGTAATACTTTATGAAATAAGCTATTTGAATCAAGAAGTATTACTTCCCAACTTTTAGATGCCTTACTTGAAACTGGCACAAAAATAAGGAAGAAGACTGATTTACACCTTTTTTTAGGGGTAGACAAAAGTGCCCCTTGCGTTATTAATCTAAACCCAAGAAAGACTTTCCATCCGCTTTTCTTCTTTTGTAATGCTCTATAAGATTGCCTTGTGCTAAAACCTCTGAAGGTATTTGATCATTATGTGCTTCTGCAAACTTGGCTAAGATCGCGTTTAAAAAAGGCGGGTACTTCGCATTTTGGCTTGTTACTGAACAAGAATCAATAATTTGAAACGCAAGGTCATATTCTTGATTATTAAAATATAAAGCACTCAAATTCAATCGAGATTCCTCAAAGAAAGGAGAAATTTGAAGTGCTTTACGATAATGCTCTATCGCCTCCTTTCTTTTTCCGTTTTTCTCAAGGGTGGAACCAAGATTATTTAAAACATGAATATGATTCGGATGAATTTCATACGCGTGCTCAAAAGATTCCAAAGCTTTCTTAAAGTTCCCTGATGAAAAGTGAGCAACGCCCTCATACCATGGCAGCGGAGTAGCCATAGGATCCATTTCATAAAATTTCCCCATTGTATTTTGTACCGACTTAGTTAGTTTACCCCATTTTCCTTTGGTGTGATACTGAATAATATCATGAGTATTTTGCTCTCCAACAATTCGATACATTGAGATGATCACACTAAAAATGGACAGTAAGATTCCCATCAACAAAACCAACTTCGGAGAAGCAAATTGTTTTGATAAAAACTCTTTCTCAAATCGCACTGTGATCAAAGCGAAAATTGAGAATAAGATCATTTGATGCTCTATTCTTTCAAAAGGAAAGTCAATAAACATGATAATCATATAACCCACAATACCAAGGAATAAACACCAATGTCGAAATTGGTATTCATTGTTGACTGAAAGCAACTTAAACCCCTGATAAACAACGATTAAAAAGAATCCCTGAAATAAACACAAGCCTATGGGGCCCGTTTCACAAAGCACAGATAAAAAGTCGTTATGAGGCCTTTGAAAATGTGTACGACCTTGTACAAACCTTTCGTGTTCAAATTTATCAAGACCATATTTCGGAAAGGACAGTTTCCAATTACCAGCACCAACACCTAAAGGGTTCTCCTTATACATCTGCCAGGAATTATCCCACAGTTTTAATCTCAAATGAACACTGTTCGCATTGGTAAGATATCTAAATTGCTGCTGATAATTTGTTGAAACAAAACCAAACAGCCCAATCAACAAAATAGAGCCAGCCAAGACACCATACTTACGTTTTCTACCTCTGACACTTTTCAGAAAATAGCCCATGGCACCTGTGATCAAAACCAAAACCGCAATGAGTGTTGCCTTACTTTGTAAAACCCACAATACGATCAATGTAAATACGATCAACACTATTTGCAAAACCTTAATTATTCGCTTAGACTTTTGAAGCTGAATTACAGCAAAGGGTAAACAGAGATATAGCAGCGATGAAAGTAAGTTTTTGTTCGCTATTGTTGATTTTAGTGCTACGACATTGAAAACCTGAGTTTCTATTTGTGT